>CAYHRC010000102.1:0-8646 GCA_964358565.1 uncultured Sphingobacterium sp.
TGTGGCTCCGGCTATTCTTGTGGTTTTTACCGGTGTATGGAGAAACGTTTGTCCATTGGCAACAACTGCGCTGTTGCCCCGGCATTTTAAGCTTTCTAAAAGCAGTCGGCTATCCACTATGCAGATTGCAAAATTAAACCTTATATCAATTATTGGCTTATTTGTAATTGTACCCTTTCGCCATGCCTTTTTCAATACCAGCGGGCCTGGCACTGCCGTATTAATTATATCATTGGTCATACTTTCCCTTGGTGCAGGCTTTCTTTTTGAATGGAAAAGTGCCTGGTGTTCCGGTCTATGCCCTGTACACCCCGTGGAAAAGTTATATGGAACAAAATCCATGCTCGCAATTCCGAATGCTCATTGTGGTGAATGTATGAACTGTGTAGTTCCATGTCCCGATTCCATTCCGGGTATGCATCCAATGGTCTCAAAAAAGAATGTTTACCAAAAGATTTCCGGATATTTGCTGGTTGGTGGTTTCCCGGGTATTGTTTGGGGCTGGTTCCATGTATCTGATCAAGTCCAAATAAGCAATATAGCACAGCTTGCAGAAATATATAAAGTGCCTTTATTGGGGCTTGTAACAACACTCGTTTTGTTTGCAATAGCAAAAAGGGTGTTTGCTAAAACAAAGGAAACAACTTTAATCGGCGTTTTTGCAGCCTCAGCAGTGGCTTGTTATTATTGGTACAGAATACCAGCGTTATTTGGCTTCGGCTTATATGAAAATGACGGTATGCTATTTAATTTGAAAGGATCATTGCCACCCTGGATCATTACCATTTCTATTGTTTGCAGTACTATTTTCTTTTTTTGGTGGATCGTTTTTCGGAAAAAGAATGAAAGCAGCTGGATCATAAGGCCCCAATATTCCAATGGTAAAGCAGAAATAGCGCAATAAAGAAAAGTATAAGAAAATGAATAATTATCAGGATGTTTGAAATCTGGCATCCTGATAATTATTCTTTTTAATGCGATTATTTAATCTTTATTTCTTTCGTGGAGCCAGTTCTACATGATAACTAACCAGGTCATCTATGGGTGAACGGATAATTTTCCCAACCTTCATTCCATATTCAATGGCAGTCTCTTCAAGGACATTTCTGAAATTATATCCAACTGAACCTATGCAATTAAATGTGTTGTCTTTATAATTTGGATAATGACTCACCAGATTTTCAAAAAAATCAACAAAAGAAGTCTTTACAATATTTCTCGAATATTCTCCATGAACGTTATTATCATACAAAAACTTGCTGAAGCTGGCACAGAAACGGTTTGCCAGAGGTTTGGTATATACATTGTCAGTAACCTCGTCAGGAGTTAATTTATAGGTTTCCCAGAAACGCTCTCTTACTATTTCAGGCATATAGCCCCGTAAGTAATCAGTCAGTATTTTTTTGCCTATATAACAGCCGCTGCCTTCATCCCCAAGAATATAAGCAGCTGAGTCTATATTATATACAATATCCCTGCCGTCATAGATGCCTGTATTTGTACCTGTACCTAAAATTGCTGCAAAGCCTTTATCTAATCCAAGTAAAGCTCTTCCGGCTGCCAGCAGATCATGCCCAACATATATACTTGCATTTTTAAAAACAACACTCATAGCATCAGCAACTATCTTGACCTTATCCTCAGTTGAGCAACCTGCGCCATAATAATTCACCTCAGTAATTTCGTCCAGATTAAGGTCGGAGGGAAGATCCCTTTTGAGAGATTTTATAATATAATCGCCGCTAACAAAATAGGGATTATAACCTTCTGTATTAAAATAAATTTTTTGACCAATCTGGTTCAATAAACACCAATTGGTCTTGGTAGACCCTCCGTCTGCAATTATGATCATAGTTTGATAATTCTATTAAAAATCTAAATGTATGAATTTATACGAATTGCTGAAATTCTGAATCTATCTTTTAAATTTTTTTCCAATGCCTTAACAATTTAAACATTCATTAAAAATTTTTGTTCATTTGGTGATAAGTCTTGGCAAAAGCATTCCCGGCAAAGAAATAAGGCATATAATATGGAAAAACACACATATCAAACTGGTATAATAGGGAATTGTTCATATCTGGCTCATGTTCATAAAAACACAAATATCGAATGGCTTTGCTTGCCCCGTTTCGACAGCTCATTTATATTTGGAGGCCTGCTCGATAAGGATAAAGGCGGTGAATTCTCTATTTTACCCGCAGGGGAATTCCAATCCAAACAGTATTACCTTGAAAATACCAATGTCCTTTGTACAGAGATCAGCTCTGCTGAAGGGTCCTATCGTATAACAGATTTTGCTCCCCGGTTTAATCAATTTGAGAGATTGTTTAAGCCGCTGATGCTTATCAGAAAAATTGAATTAATCGATGGGACACCACGCATCAGGGTTAAATGCAAACCCGTTTACGATTATGGCCTGACAGTTCTTAAACCATCCAGAGGCAGTAGTCATATTGATTTTACCGGAACAAATGAAAATATTCGTTTAACCACAAACATTCCAAACAGCTACATAATTGATGAACTGTTCTCAGTTTTAAGTGATACAAAATATCTCGTTTTCACATATGGTAATCCACTGGAAGCTCCATTGGCAAACACTGCCGAACAATTTTTAAGGGAAACAATTGCATACTGGAGGCTCTGGATCAAACATTCCTCCATTGGGGCATTTTATCAGCAAAATGTAATCCGTTCCGCTCTCACACTAAAGATCCATCAGTATGAAGATACAGGTGCAATTATAGCAGCAAGTACCACCAGCCTTCCCGAATTCCCCGGTAGCGGGCGAAACTGGGATTACCGGTATTGCTGGCTCAGGGATACCTGTTATGTCATAAGCGCTCTTAATCATATTGGTCATTTTGAAGAAATGGAACGCTACTTTAATTATGTGTCTGATATTTCTTTCTCTGAAAGAACACGGTATCAGCCTTTATACGGAATAATGGGTGAAAAATTTCTTACCGAAAGTGTCCTCGAACATTTGGATGGTTATTTGGGCAATCAGCCGGTGAGAATTGGAAACCAGGCATATGAACATATTCAGAATGATATTTACGGCCAGGTTCTGATCTCGCTGCTCCCTTTATATATCGATCATCGCTTTATATTTTCTGAGAGGAAGGATTCTGCACGCTGGATCGCTTATCTTCTTTCTAAAGTTGAGCTGACTATTGACGAAAAAGATGCAGGTATCTGGGAATTCAGAAATATAGCCAATACGCATTGTTACAGTAATCTGTTCCAGTGGGCAGGATGCTCGGCTGCTGAAAAGATGGCCCGATCAATTGGTGATGAAGAATTGATGCAAAAAGCGATTTCTCTTAAGAACCGGGCTGCAGTTCATATTGAAGATTGTTACGATCCCACCCGTCAGGTATACACCAATGCGGTGGACAGTCAGCACCTGGATGCCAGTACCCTGCAGCTGATCATGATGAATTATCTGAAACCTGATTCAGAGCGCGCAAAGAACCATCTCATAGCTCTTGAGAAAGAGTTGAAAACAGCCAATGGTCTGTTTTACAGGTATCTCCATTCAGACGATTTCGGTAAACCTAAAACGACCTTTCTCATCTGTGCATTCTGGTATGTAGAAGCCCTTGCCTGTGTAGGGCGTCTTGATGATGCTATCCGCGAATTTGAGAACCTTCTTCAGTATTCAAATCACCTGCTCCTATTCAGTGAGGATGTAGACGAAGAAACTGGTAGTCAGTGGGGTAATTTCCCCCAGGCATACAGCCATGTGGGCTTAATGAATGCAGCCTACAGAATTTCAATAAAACTGGACAGCCCAATCTTCTTGTAATACCCGCCCGGGTTTATTTTATCCGCAAAGAAATATTTGAAGAACAAATAATTGAATAAAATAGTTCGTAAACGTTAATTTTACTGAAGATGCAGGGCGCGTATTTATAATACCTGTTTGCCTGAATTCGGGCCTGAATGTGATGGTATAATAAAACAGAGTTAAAAAATGAATTTAAAATTAAATTTTAAACATGCTTGAGAAGAAAATGGTCGTTGACCTGCGCAGCGACACGGTTACCAAACCCACTGCAGGGATGATGGAAGCAATGATTAACGCGAAGGTCGGCGATGATGTTTTTGGTGAGGATGAAACTGTCAATGAACTGCAGGAAAAGCTTGCCGAACTTTTTGGAATGCAGGATGCACTTTTTTGTCCCTCAGGGACGATGACCAATCAGATCGCTATAAAGTGTTTTACTGATCCAATGGATGAGGTGATCTGCGATGAGACTGCCCATGTTTACCGCTATGAAGGCGGGGGAATTGCTTTTAATTCTCTTGCTTCCGTACGCTTATTATATGGGGACCGTGGCTTGCTGACTGCTGAACTGATTGAACCTCATATCAATCCTGACAATGTACATTATCCAAAAAGCAGCCTGGTTGTTCTTGAAAACACTGTAAACAGGGGTGGAGGCAGTTTTTATACTCTGCAGCAGATCGAGCCGATCTATCATTTATGCCGTTTAAAAAATCTTAAACTACATCTGGACGGGGCAAGGATCTTTAATGCGCTGCAAGAAACAGGAGATGATCCAAAGGAATATGGAAGGATCTTTGATGGAATTTCCGTTTGTCTTTCAAAGGGTCTTGGAGCCCCGGTAGGTTCTGTTTTACTTGGAAGCATGGAAACCATCCAGAAAGCTAAGCGCATACGCAAAGTGTTTGGGGGAGGCTGGAGGCAGGCAGGTTTTCTGGCTGCAGCAGGTATCTATGCTCTCGATAATCATGTTGACCGGTTAAAAGAGGATCACAGGCACGCACGGGCGCTGGGTGAGGTTTTAAAAGGCTGTGCTTTTGTAACACGTATAATGCCTGTTGATACCAATATTGTCATATTTGAACTTGATAAAAAGCATGATCCTGAAGAATTTGTTGAAAAGCTGGAGCATCACGGAGTCAAATGTAATACCTTCGGGAAGCAGATGATCAGATTTGTTACCCATCTGGATATCACAGAAGCAATGGTCGATTATACTATCGAAGTTCTAAAAAAAGTTCATTAGGATATCCTGCCTGAAGGAAATGGCTCTGCTGAGCAGCACGGGTCTTCCCGGGTATTTTGAAAATTGATTTGTAAATGGAAAAGATCCTGGTAGCTAATCGCGGTGAAATTGCCTTGCGTGTAATGCGTTCAGCCCGTGAGATGGGCATAAAAACAGTGGCTGTTTTCTCTGAAGCCGATCGTAATGCTCTGCATGTCAGGTATGCAGATGAAGCTGTCTGCATTGGCCCAGCCTCCTCGGCAGAGTCTTACCTTGCCGGGGACAAGATCATAGATGCCTGCAAAAGAACAGGCGCTCAGAGTATCCATCCCGGTTATGGTTTCTTATCCGAAAATGCTGGTTTCGCAAGGAAGGTTAAAGAAGCAGGACTTATACTCATCGGCCCTTCCCCCGAAGCGATGGAGATTATGGGAAATAAGTTATCCGCGAAAGCGGCTGCATTGAAATTTAATATTCCTATGGTTCCAGGAACGGAACAAGCAGTAACAGATATTCATGAGGCACAGCAGAGGGCTGTTGAGATCGGCTTTCCAATCCTGATCAAGGCCGCAGCGGGCGGTGGCGGCAAGGGAATGCGGATTGTCAAAAGAGCAGAGGACTTTGTTGAACAAATGGATCTTGCTGTTAGTGAAGCGACATCTGCCTTTGGCGATGGTTCGGTTTTCATTGAACGTTATGTTTCTTCACCCAGACATATTGAGATCCAGGTACTTGGTGATACGCACGGGAATATCGTTCATCTTTTTGAACGCGATTGTTCCGTGCAAAGAAGGCATCAGAAGGTGATTGAAGAAGCTCCTTCATCCGTTCTCAACGATGAATTGAGAGAAAAAATGGGGAAAAGCGCAGTTGATGTTGCCCGCTCATGTAATTATACCGGCGCTGGAACGGTTGAGTTTATCCTTGATGAGAACCTTGATTTTTTCTTCCTTGAGATGAATACCCGTCTGCAGGTTGAGCATCCGGTAACGGAAATGATCACCGGTATTGACCTTGTAAAAGAACAGATAAGAATTGCCCGTGGTGAAGCGATCAGCTTTAAGCAGGAGGACCTTAGGATCAATGGCCATGCGATTGAAGTGCGGGTTTATGCCGAAGATCCGGCCAATAACTTCCTCCCTGATATCGGTACGCTTCAAACACACAGTACGCCAAAAGGCCCCGGCGTAAGGGTTGACGATGGATTTGAACAGGGCATGGAAATCCCAATCTATTATGACCCGATGATAGCCAAACTCATAACACACGGCAAAGATCGTACAGAAGCAATTGAACGGATGATCCGTGCAATTGAAGAATACCAGATCACCGGAATTGAAACTACTCTGGGATTTGGTAAGTTCGTAATGGAACATCAGGCTTTTATATCCGGAGATTTTGACACACATTTCGTAGAAAAATATTTTCTCCCTGAAGATCTGAAAGATTTTGATGCGGATGAAGCCATGCTGGCGGCATTGATCGGTGCAGTATTTATGCAGAAACAAACACTCAGCGTCTTCCCTGGTTCATCCCCCGGAAGGTCTGCATGGGGAATAAACAGAAAAGAATATTGATGCCTATTAAAAAGAAAATATGTTCACAGGTATAATTGAAAGTGTAGGTAAGCTGACTGAACTTCAAACCGATCAGGGTAATATCCATTTTACCATTGAATCAGGGATCTCCCATGAATTAAAAGTGGATCAGTCTGTAGCTCATAATGGGGTATGTCTGACAGTTGTGGCTGTTGCTGATGGCAGGCATACAGTAACTGCTGTGGAAGAAACCCTCCGTAAATCTAACCTGGGCGAGCTGAAAGCCGGCAGTTTGATCAACCTTGAACGCTGTATGCAAATGAACGGGCGCCTTGACGGGCATATTGTACAGGGTCATGTAGACCAGACCGCAATATGCACCGAAGCGAAAGATATGGGCGGAAGCTGGGAATATACCTTCAGTTATGATCCTGCTCCGGGCAACATTACTGTAGAAAAAGGCTCTGTTACAGTTAACGGAATCAGCCTGACAGTAGTTAATTCTCAAGCAAATTCATTCTCTGTAGCGATAATACCATATACCAGGGAGCATACCAATATGCAGCAGCTTAAAAAAGGCGATACTGTTAACTTAGAATTTGATATTATCGGTAAGTATGTTGCCCGCCTGATGCGGACTGATATTCCACGGAACTAATTTATTTGAATATACTCATCCGATGGCCCTTGTCTCAATAATGAGCTGGTGAAGTCAGCGGATAAGTGAAATTTTAGTGACTTAATTCTGCAATCCGATACTTAGTATAATCTATATATTGATTATGGTCTTTAGGCGGATTGGCATCCAAATATCTCTTATAATATTTTAATGCAGTGCTTTTATCATTTAGCCTCTGATCATAAATTGTCGCCATTGAATAAATCGTCAGTGGTTTATTTTCAAAAAAGAGACTTTTCTGATAGGATGCCAGTGCCAGCCTGAGCTGGTTATTTTTTTGGTTGGAATCGCCGATCAGGGCATAATATTCTGCTGTATTAGGTGAAATAGCTTCTTTGAGGGTTTTATTAAAGTACTCAATTGCTTTTGGGTAATTTTTCAGCGCTTTATAGCTCATGGCTATAAAATACATTGTTGATTCACTCTGCTGAGAATTTTGTTCCATGCCTTCAAGTAATTCAATGGCCATGGTATATTTCTTTGAAGAGTAATAAGCTTCTCCAAGCATCTTCAGCAAAAGGGCGCTCTGATCTCCTTCAATTATTAATTTATTGCCTGTTTTTATTACAACCGGCCAGTTATCAAGTGCGTATGCCAATTCCACCTGACCCAACAGGAGGATAAGGTTTGTGGAATCCGCAGCTATTGCGATACTTAATACGGAATCGGCCATTTTATACTGTTTGGTACTTTTAAGAACTTTTGAGAAGCTGTATGCAATATCTGCGTCTGTGGGATTCAGTTGGTTTGCTTTTGCCAGGTAAGGGGCTGCAAATAAGACTCCTTCGGATGCCTCGATCATATTACTCAGCTGCCGGTACACTGAGAAGTTCGTACTGTCAATTGCTAATATCCGTGTGTAATAATCAGTAGCTTTTAAATAATTGCCTTTTCGCTGGCTGATATTTGCCAGACTGAAGAGTACCGCTTCATCGCCAGCATCCTGCTCCAGGATCCGGTTATAATAGGTCTCGGCTTCAGATAATTTACCTGCCATTTGAAGGCTGTAACCGAACCTGGACAGCATTTTTTTGTCGGTTATCGGTTCGGGATACATCTTCTTCAGGTAATCGGAGGCTTCAGAATAACGCTGGCTCTGGAAAAGATCAAGCAGATACATGTTATCTGCTTCTTTTGTCTGGGCGATGCCGCTCAATGAAAACAGCATCAGGGTAAAGATTGCTAAATTTTTCATTTGTGTATAATTTGCTTTTTATCAGTAATGAAGCTTGCATGAGCTTATATTTTTCACATTGTTCTAATGTTTTTCAGCGCGTTCAAGAGATCGCTTCGCTAAGTTCATGTAGTTGTGTGAGGTAAGCTCATGGAGGTTTCATTTGTGTTTTTTTAAGGCAATGAATATCATATTTGAGATGATTTCATGATTAATTGAAAATCAACCCATTAA
>CAYHRC010000103.1:0-8546 GCA_964358565.1 uncultured Sphingobacterium sp.
GTACTTGATGACCACCATTGTTTAAGCATAATATCCAATGTTACATTCGGGTCAATACTTATTTTTTTGAGCAGCTCTGCTCGCATGTTGATTTTACTTTGCTGCCAGGTGTTTCTTTCAAGCTGTATATATTTCAGCATCTGCCGTTCAGCTGCATAGAGGATGCTTTCAGGTTTAACTATTTCATCAATGAGGCCGGCAGCCAGGGCTTCCTCATTGTTCATCAATTTGCCTTCGAGCATAAACCTGTAAGCGGCTGCATTTCCAAGCCAGAATGAATATAAGTGGAAAATGCTTTCGGGTACGATAATTCCTACCGGGACTTCATTCAGGCCAATAATAAACTTGCCTTCAGCCATTACACGATAATCGCAGCAAAGGGCAAGTACGCAGCCTCCGGCCGGACTGTGGCCACTGATTGCCGCGATCATAGGCTTTTTAAAGGTGGTTAAAGCTGTTACAAGATTTAAAAAATCAATCCAGAAAGTTCTGATCTGTTTTTCGTTATAATCATACAGCTCGATCAGATCCAGGCCGGCAGAAAAAAAACCTTCTTTTCCAGTCAGGATGAGTCCCGCAATTATATCGTCCTTTTCAATATTCTTAACCATTTGGTATAGCTCCGAAACCATTTCTGAATTTATCGCATTGGAGCGCCCCCTGTCAAGGCCAAGAACTGCTATCTTGTCTTTTATAGTTACTTTGATTGTACTCATTATTATTCTACCCTAAATCTGAAAATTTGCCTTCCTATCTTCCCTTCAGCATTAATACCCTCTATAACTGCTTTGTAATTACCTGTACCATCAGCATTAAAGAATTCAACGCTTGCTTTGCCCAGCGAATCGGTTAGCACGTTTGGTTTCCAGAAAATAGTTGTCCTCAGATCAGCCATTTTTGGATTTGGCTGCGGAGTATCATAATTTGGTGAATAAAATTCCCGTTGTTTATGAAATCCTTTAGGATTATAACTGACTATTCCGGGTGCATAGGTTCTGTAGTCCTTATTAGATGTGCCCCGTTTTGTATTTATTATCAGCACCCCACCATAGCCCCGTAAACCATATATTGCCGAACTAGCTCCTGGTTTTAATACTTCAATTGTTTCTACATCTTTGGGATTAATACTAGAGAGAAACTCTGCCCCTACGTATGTGCCATCAATGACAAGCTGCATTGGAACGGGGTCTGAAAAAGATGAGTTGATACTTCTCGATGAGTATACAATGCCCCCCCTGACGATTATGCCGGCCACCCTACTCTGAAGACACTGGGCCAGGTCATAACAATTTTGGATTTGCTCACTCTTAATTATCGCATCGGCATTGCCTGCACCATTCAGGTTTGAGGAATATTTTACTTCCTGTTTCTTTTCTATAACCTTAACTTCATCCAGCATGATACTGCGGGTTATCATTCCATATCGCCTTAATTCATCAAACTGGTTGCGGCTATTTTTCAGGTAAGTGAGCATTGAGGCATTGACATTTACTTCAACCATAGCTGCGTTCTTATTTCTTGTTACCAATTGTGCCGGTATCCGGTACAGTTCGATCTCTACATTTTTACGGTCCCTTTCATTGCGGGCCTGAACAATAAATTTTGTACTGTCACTAAAATAAAGATTTTCAAATTTGAATTCTCCATTTGCATTCGTTAGAGTATCCAACAAAAAGACCTCTCCGCTTGAAGAAAATAAGGATACTTTCCCGCCGGCAACAGGCTTCCCGTTCATTGCAGTAACCCTGCCGCTAACCTGCATATTTGTTTCAGGCTGAAATACGAGCGAAGGCCAGGCATCTGATAAGATGTTTTTCCATTCAAAACGTCGCCATCCCTGGGTCATCATTAAAATATCTAATTGCCTTATCTTATTTTCATCAATTTCATTAAAATAATAATTTGGCTGTTCAATAAAGCCTCTGAGATCGGAGCTTAACAAGAAGTTAGAGACGATTGTAACCTCGTCAGATTCATTAATAGGGACTTTAGTTTCATCGATAACTGCTATCGAAAAGCTGCCAATCGTACCTATACTTTCCGCATCAATTGCATCAATCATCAGTTTTACCTTCTCCCGCTTCGCAAAACTGGACTTGGCTGTGCTCAAATTAATTTTTAAAAAGTCGGAATGATTGATAAAGACCAAACGCTCTGCTACGGGTTCATTCTTAGTGGAAAATAGCGTAAGCTGAAGTATACCTGTTGGAAATCTGCTTTTTGGAAGATTTGCTGTGAAAGTCTGCGCATCCATCTTGTTTTTCGAAACAAAAAGAACCCGCCCGTTAGATTGTGCAACGAGCGTAAGTTGCGCATCTGGCTTCGGTGGTTCAGTTGTTGAAATTTTTATCTGAAGATTCTCAGCGTCTGCATTATTTGCCGAAAGCACATAGCCCTTAGCTGTGACAAGCGGAAGGGGAAAGGTCCTTTCAGAGCCATCGTCAAAATGTATATGTGCTGTATACTTGTCTGCAATCTGAGGCTGAAGTCTAAAAACCCCCATGCCTGCATGTTCTGATTTAAATTCGGTTAGTTTTAGATTGTTTTGATCGGTGATATATCCTGAAACCTTCATTCCTAAACCATCAGCTCCTAAAACTTTAAATCCTACATTCGAGCGTATGCCGCTTACCAGGTCTCCGCTTTCAGGGAAAAACTGTACATCAGCCTCATTAGATGTTGATTTAACAATGAAATTTTTGCTTGCCGACTTTATTTCATCAAGGCTTATACTTGTAAAGATCTTACCCGATTTTAAAATGAAGGGCTGGTTATTTACAAAGCTAATCTGAAGTTTCCCATTCCCGTCTGTCATGCCTTTTCCCCGGGCAATATTTCTGAAGTCAAGCTCTACATTATAAGTAACTTCCTTATTAGCGAGTGCCTTGCCTTCTATATCCGTATAGACGATATCAGCTATAACTTTCTGACCGCTTTTATCCTTACTAAATGTGTAGCTCACATTGGTTAAAACTGTGTTGGAGATAGAATTCCCTATCGTTATGGTCTTATCGAAGAAATATTCTTCTCCAAAATTGCGCATCCAGGTGGTATAGGCCCTGATGCGGTAATTGCCCTCTTTTAAAGAATCTGCCAAAGAAAAGCTTCCCCAGCTTAAGCCCATGTTGAGAGGGAGGCTTAGTGATTGCTTGACCGAGTCTTTATCATTGATCAGTTCTACATACAGTATCCTGCTTAGGGTAGATAATTGGTTTTTTTCCGCATTCACAACATATGCTTTAAACCATATACTATCGCCAATGGCATAATAAGGTTTATCCATATGAACATGTACTTTTTCCTGAGGATACTGCAAGCGATATTTTTCTATCTGCAGCAGTATTTTCTTGAGTGGTTCATCATCCTGAATGAAAGCCAGTACCAGTACTGAACCTAACAGGCAGAGCAGTAAAACAAAATACTTCTTCATTTTTCATTAAAGCAGGAAGCCTCAATTTACTAAAAAACTGAGGCTTTTTTATTTTAATGACCAAATTTATTTTGTTGATTTTCCTAGAAAGTGTTCTTCCACATCATACTTTCGACTGGTTTTGTGGTTTTATTGTTATACTTGGCATTGCTTTTTGAATTGTACATCGTCTCAATCTCGCCATCCACTACAAAATAGATTAATTGCCCAATAGGCATACCTGCATATATTCTTACAGGCTGTGCACATGATATTTCAAGGGTCCATGTATTACAGAAACCTACATCTCCTTTGCCCGCGGTTGCATGAATATCTATTCCAAGCCGCCCTGTGCTTGATTTTCCTTCAAGAAAAGGAACGTGTTTGTGTGTTTCTGTATATTCTAAAGTTACACCGAGATATAAGGTGTTCGTCTGCAGTACAAACCCTTCTTTTGGAATTTCGAAATGGTCTATCTCATTATGAACTTTTGCGTCCAGAACCCGGTTTCTGTAAGTTGCCAGATACTTACCAAGATGCACATCGTATGAATTTGTCCCTAAACAATCCTTTCTAAATGGTTCTATAATAATATTTCCTTTATCAATTTCATCCAGTATAAGTTTGTCAGAAAGTATCATAAATAAAAAAGTTTGGCCTAAATTATGATTAATTTGAGATAGTTTTGCAGGTAATTTAATTTTAAGAATGCCTATAGCTTATCATAAGGAAATTGATCCGGATACATCTTTCGCCATCTGGAAGATCGAAGAAAGTGCTGAGGAACTGTTGTCTCAATTGCAGTTAAAGCAACATGAGAAATCTTACCTGGATACTTTGATCAGCGGGAAGCGGAACATGCACTGGCTGAGCACCCGTGTGTTACTTCGCAGGATGATGGATACAGATGGATACATTGATTGTAAAGTTGATTCCAATGGTAAACCC
Organism: uncultured Sphingobacterium sp.; assembly: GCA_964358565.1. Classification (GTDB taxonomy): domain Bacteria; phylum Bacteroidota; class Bacteroidia; order Sphingobacteriales; family Sphingobacteriaceae; genus Daejeonella. The sequence goes on from CAYHRC010000103.1 coordinate 4,358, forward strand.
TACTTAAATAATTTTCCTCATTTTATTTCATTGAGTCATTCTTACGATTACGCAGCAGTCATGGTAAGTAAGATTAAGGCGGTAGGTATTGATATTGAATTAATCAAAGATAAAATCGATCGCATCGCTAATAAATTTATGAGGAGGGAGGAGCTGGATTTTATAAGTGAGGATCACCGAATCGAGCATTTATATGTCTGCTGGTGTGCAAAGGAAGCTGTTTATAAATTGCATGGGAAGAAAAATGTCAGTTTTCTTGACAATATCAAGATAAGCCCCTTTTCTTATAATGAGGCGGGGGTATTCCAGGCAAAACTTGAAATTGGGCCTAAGCCGGAAGAATTCAATGTTCATTATGAGAAGTTTAATGGCTATATGATCGGTTACGTTTGGGATAGTAATAATGCAAAATAAGAAGGTCATATTTCAGGATTGGGGGCTCCTTGACTACCAGCTGGCCTGGGAAAGGCAGGAAATGCTGTTTTCGGAAACGGTTAATGCCAAAACGGAAAACCGCAATAAGGGTACCAGCATTGCTGTTAATAATCATCTTGTTTTTGTAGAGCACCCTCATGTCTATACACTTGGTAAGAGTGGCAAATCCGACCATTTACTTCTGGATGATGCCGGTTTGAGAGATAAACATGCAACTTACTATAAAATTAACCGGGGAGGAGATATAACTTATCACGGTCCGGGGCAGATAGTCGGATATCCGATACTTGACCTCGATAATTTTTTTACCGACATTCATTTATATCTGCGAACGCTCGAAGAAGCTGTTATTCTTACCCTTGCCGATTATGGTATCCAGGCCGGAAGGTATCCGGGTTTTACAGGAGTTTGGCTGGATGCAGAAAATGAAAGGGCAAGAAAGATATGTGCTTTAGGTGTTCGCTGCAGCCGCTGGGTTACGATGCACGGTTTTGCATTTAATGTTAATACAGATCTGGATTATTTTAAAAATATTATTCCTTGTGGGATTGATGATAAAGACGTAACGTCAATGGAACGGGAGCTGGGTCATCAAGTCAATATAGAGGAGGTAAAACTCATACTCAGAAAGCACATCTTCAAATTATTTGAAATGGATCTTTAAAAATAAGAGCATTTCTGTATCTATTTCTGGCCTTTATTTGGGCTGGTTTCCCAATTGAATGCAAGCGGTGTGAAAACATCAGAGCCTGATGTCGATATCACAGCAGGTTCCCGGCTTGCAGAATTTAAATAAAAACACCCTTCACGAAAATCCGGAAGGGTGTTCTTTATATCGCCAGCCTCTCGTTTCGAGAGGGCAGGGGGAGGGTCTTACATCATTCCGCCCATTCCACCGCCACCCATTGGAGGCATTCCACCACCTGCGTTATCTTCAGGCTCATCGGCTAATACAACTTCCGTAGTTAATAGCATTGCTGCAATAGAAGCAGCGTTCTCAAGTGCTATACGACCAACTTTAGTCGGGTCAATAACACCTGCGCCAATTAAGTTCTCGTATACATCCGTACGGGCATTATAACCGAAGTCATTTTTACCTTCTTTTACTTTTTGTACCACGATAGAACCTTCAATACCTGCGTTTTCGCAAATCTGACGCAATGGCTCTTCAATAGCACGTTTTATTATTGCGATACCTGTAGTTTCATCTTCGTTCGCTCCTTTAAGATCAGCTAAAGCTTCGATAGCACGGATGAAAGCTACACCACCACCTGCTACGATACCTTCTTCAACCGCAGCACGGGTTGCATGCAAAGCATCGTCAACACGATCTTTCTTCTCTTTCATTTCAACTTCAGTAGCTGCACCAACATATAATACGGCAACACCACCTGAAAGTTTAGCTAAACGTTCCTGTAATTTTTCTTTATCGTAATCAGATGTTGTAGTTTCAACCTGTGCTTTAATCTGGTTAACACGCGCTTTGATATCTTCAGATTTACCAGCACCGTTAATCACGATGGTATTATCTTTATCGACAACAACTTTTTCAGCCTGGCCAAGGTAAGTCAGGTCGGCATTTTCCAGTTTGTAACCTCTTTCTTCAGAAATTACAGTACCGCCCGTTAAGATGGCGATATCTTCAAGCATAGCTTTACGACGATCACCGAAACCAGGAGCTTTAACTGCAGCAACTTTCAGAGAACCACGGATCTTGTTAACTACCAGGGTAGCTAATGCTTCACCATCAAGGTCTTCAGCTATGATCAATAAGGGCTTGCCTGTTTGTACTTGTTTTTCCAATACCGGAAGAAGTTCCTTCATTGATGAGATCTTTTTATCATAGATCAGAATGTAAGGGTTTTCTAATTCAACTTCCATTTTATCAGCATTGGTAACAAAGTATGGAGATAAATATCCGCGGTCGAATTGCATACCTTCAACTGTTTTCATTTCAGTTTCAGTACCTTTTGCTTCTTCAACAGTTATTACACCATCTTTCCCAACTTTTGCCATAGCATCAGCGATCAGTGTTCCGATCACTTCATCATTGTTTGCTGAAATAGAAGCAACTTGTTTGATCTTTTTATTGTCTTCGCCAACAGACTGAGATTGTTTTTTTAAGTTAGCAACAACAGCAGTGACTGCTTTATCAATACCACGTTTCAGATCCATTGGATTTGCACCGGCAGCAACGTTCTTAATTCCTGCAGTTACAATTGCCTGAGCTAAAACAGTTGCAGTAGTAGTACCATCACCAGCCTGATCAGCCGTTTTTGAGGCAACTTCTTTAACCATTTGAGCACCCATATTTTCAAGGGCGTCTTTTAGTTCAATTTCTTTGGCAACAGTAACACCATCTTTTGTGATTGACGGTGAACCGAATTTCTTATCAATAATTACATTACGGCCTTTTGGTCCAAGAGTTACTTTTACTGCATTGGCAAGGATATCCACGCCTCTTTTCAGAGCATCGCGTGCTTCAACATTGTATTTAACTTGTTTTGACATTTTTTTAAAGAGTTTAAACGTTTTCTAGATTAAGACTTTTGTCCTTGTTATTTTGTCAGATGCCAGAGGTCTGAAATCAGATCTCAGACTTCATTCTTCATCCTTATAGCGTAGCAAAAATATCTGATTCACGCATGATCAGATATTCTTTACCTTCATGAGTGATCTCTGTGCCAGCATACTTACCGTATAATACCACATCTCCTACTTTATAAGCCATAGGAATTAAATTTCCGGTTTGTTCTGCATACTTACCAGGTCCAACAGCTACTACAGTGCCTTTTTGTGGTTTTTCTTTGGCAGTATCAGGAATGTAAAGACCTGAGGCCGTTTTTTCTTCAGCTTGAGCAGCTTCTATAACTACCCGGTCCGCGCTAGGTTTAATATTTAATGCCATAGTGTTATTTATGTATTTAATTAATTAAATTTTAATATCTCTTTAAGTGTCACTAATTATGCCAAATAGAAAACGAATGATATTCTTGTCATAATTTCATTTCCTGTTCGGGACCTTCCTTTTCTATGGCCAGTATTCAATGTCATCGTGTCAGTAAAATGTCAGTTTTTGGCCAGCAAAAAAGGCCTCCATATGGCGGCCTTTATTTATTTTTGCTACATTCTTTTATTTCTTTGTTGTATCGGTCGGTAAAGGCAGGTTTGAAGGTGCTGATATCGGCGCGGCTGGTTTGTTGATCTGCTTTTGTATATCGTTTTTTTCCTCGTTCACAACTCCTCCTCTTGGAACTGCAACATTGACCAGCAGGGCTAATACCATTAATGATATTGCAAGGACCCATGTTCCTTTTTCAAGAAAATCACCTGTTCTCTGTACTCCCATAATATTATTTGACCCTGAAAATCCGGAAGATAAACCGCCTCCTTTAGGGTTTTGGATCAGTATGATCAGGACTAACAACACACATATCAGGATCGCCAGAATAACTATTGTGTACAACATATTATTTAATTTATTTTATTTTCTAATTCACGAATTTGGTCGGCAAAGTACGTGCTTTTTTCCGGGAATTTCAAACTTAATTTTTTGTAAGTATCAATAGCCTTGTGAAATAACATCTGATCAGTATATATCTGTGCTAATGTTTCTGATACAAGGTCATTCGGATCTTCTGCGCTTTTGCGGGCTTTATTCTCCGTATCCAATTTTTGAGAATTAGGAGCTTTGATCTGAGGCTCATCCTTTATAAATTTCTCTAAGATATAATCTTCCTTACGTTTTACCTGA
>CAYHRC010000104.1:0-8533 GCA_964358565.1 uncultured Sphingobacterium sp.
CCCAATCCGGCATTCTATTTTCACGGAGTGCAGTTATCAACCTGTGCCATGGCATAGGTGTCTGGGTGCCTCCATTTCCATGTCCTTGTATTGTGCCGCCTCTTCTTGGAGGTGGATTATAATTCTTAACCATAGGATGTTCGTATTCCTTTAAATACGCATCTGCCGGTTCCCACTGATGTTCCACGGGGCTGAGCCCTTCAATATAGATCTTGCTGGCAGTTGAATCTCCAACAAACACACCCTTTGTACCCTGCACACGATAATTTTCCCGTGGATGAGGCGTACTTGTATCATGAATAAGGGTCATCATCTTTCCATTTACTGTTCTGATCAGTGAGGCATTATAATTACCCAATGCAATTTTGGTTTTGGTCAGGGGATGATTTTTATTCTTATAATATACAGCGGCATAATCATTAAGCATTCCTCCAAAGGAGCTCATTGAAACCAGCGACTCAATCCTGTCGCCATGGTTTATACCCAATGCAGGCAGCATTTTATTCATTGGATGGTCAGGATACAGATTCCCATTACGATTAATGGAATGCTTTAAGCGCCATGGTTCCTCATCAGGAGAGAATTTAACATACCTGAGATCATGAATATATCCGGTTTGGGCATGAACAATGTCACCCAGTAATCCTTTTTGGATCATGTTTAAAACACCCAGCTGGCCGAAACCTTCCAATCCAATAGTTGCCCACTTTCCTGTCTTTTCATATGTCTCTACCAGTTCCCATGCTTCATCGAGCGTTACCACGATTGGGACTTCAGAAACTGCATGTTTACCATGTCTCATGGCGGAAAGACAAACCGGAGTATGAAATTCCCATGGAGTACTGCAGATAACAGCATCCAGATCTTCTTCTTCGCAGAGCCGTTTAAAATCTGTCAGTCCCCTGCCATACAGCCGTGGTGTTGCCCTGCCTGATTCCTCTATCCACTTTTTTGCCTTGGATAGCCGCTCATTATTAATTTCACATATGGCTGGAACTTCGACCCCTTCCATGCCCAAAGCTGAACTAAGATGATAAGACCCCCGGCCACCTATACCTACAAATCCAAGCCGGATCGTTTTTTCAGCGGCAAGATTATGAGATGAAGCTTCTTTTGGCAGGGTAATTCCAGTTAAAACTGCAGCACCACCAACAGCAGCAGTAGTGGAAAGCTTAACAAATTCTCTTCGATTATATTTATTACTCATAATTATAATGTTTTTACTTCGTCCGGGGATAATTATACAAGTGTAATTCTAGACCTGGTTTTCCATTTTCCCTTTGTAAAATCAGGAAAATCAACCGGCTGACATTTATTTGCAACCGAAGCACATGACAGGGGGCCAATAGCACTGCTTGTCACTGAATCATATATGTCCCAATCCGGCATTCTATTTTCGCGAAGTGCATTGATCAGGCGGTGCCAGTGCATAGGTGTCTGTGTACCTCCGCCTCCATGTCCCTCTATGACGCCGCCTTTTCTTGGCGGAGGATTGTAATTTACCGTTACCGGATGAGCGTGCTCTTTCAAATATTTATCTGCGGGTTCCCACTGATGTTCGACCGGACTCATCCCTTCAATGTAGATCCTGTTTTGATCTGAATGATAAACCCCTTTTGTACCCTGGAGGCGATAATCTTCGCGCGGATGCGGGGTGCTTGTATCATGTATGATAGTCATCATTTTTCCATTGACGGTGCGTACAAGAGAAGCATTATAATCACCAAGAGCGATTTTAGAGTTAGCAATCGGAGAATCTTTACCATAATTCAATGAGGCATAATTGTTAAGCATCACTGAGCTTGAACTCATTGAAACAATATAATCAAACCGGTCTCCATGGTTTATATCCAATGCAGGCAACATCCTGGTCATGGGATGATCCGGATATAGATTGCCGTTACGATCTAAGGAGTGCTGTAAACGCCACGGTTCTGCCTGAGGGTTAAATTTTACCAGCCTGAGGTCATGAATATAACCGGTTTCGGCATGAACAATATCTCCTAACAATCCTTTTTGAATGATATTCAATAAGGCGAGATCCCCAAAGCCCTGAAGTCCTAAAGTTGCCCACTTTCCTGTACTCTCGTAAGTCTCAATCAATTCCCATCCTTCCTCAACGGAGAGAATAAGGGGAACCTCAGACACAGCGTTTTTATTATTCCTCATAGCTGCGAGACATACAGGCGTATGATATTCCCATGGAGTGGAACAAATAACAGCATCCAGATTTTCCTCCTGGCACAACCTGTTAAAATCAGCTGGTCCGCGGTCATATAATCGTGGTGTGGGCAGTCCGGCAGCTTCTATGGCGCGTTTTGCCTGATGCAAACGTTCCGGCTTCAGCTCACAAATTGCAGGGACTTCAACACCTTCAATACCCAAAGCGGCATTTAAATGGTAGAAACCACGGCCTCCTATACCGATAAAACCAAGCCGGATCGACTTCGTTTGAGAAGGTTTAGGTGACGAAACTTCCTTAGGGAAAACTAAACCTGACAATGAGCCTCCGCCCATTCCTGCCTTTGCCAAAAAGTTTCTGCGATCATACTGTTTCATAATCATTCTGTTTTAGAATCAATTATTTGAGTGGTCTTCTGCATGCCTAAGATCTTTTGGGCATTTTTATTATAGATCTTTTCTAACACTTCATCCGGCAGATAGACTCCGTAAATCATCCACCTTCCCTGAAGGTGATGGCTTTTAGCAGGGTCAATATATTCATCATCTGTTTCCAGGAAACGATAGTAAACCTGATAGGCTTCTGCATCCGGCGGAGTATCCGTACCGAAAAGCACCCTGTCCTGATATTTGATTAAAAATTTCCGGGCAGTGTAAGGCTGACGGCCAAGTTCACTGATGCGCGCATCAATATCCACAAACATGTTTGGATATTTGTCCAGCCATGCAGAGACACGGCCAAGATCTTCAGCCAGATTTCCCATATGGGTTGAAACGAAAGTTGTATTCGGGTGCTTAGCAATGACACGGTATAACTGATCAAGGATGTCATTTTTTGAATAAGGAAATTTATCCCCGTAAAATGACCAGTTGGGATGCGCCCCCAATTCATCATAACGTTCATTGAATTGATCGACAGGAGTATGAAAAGCTACAGGATCAGAAACATGGATCACTACAGGAATTCCGAGTTCTCCGCACTTAGCCCAGATCGGATCGATTCTTGGATCATCTACAGGAATCACTTTACCACTTTTGTCCTTATCTGTTAAACCGAGTACTTTTGAAACTTTCATTCCACGGGCACCCAGTCTCACCGCATCTTCAAGCTTTTTCGCCTCTTTGATTCCGTAATCTTGCTCATCGATGTTACTAAAATCCGGTCTAAAAAAAACCAAAAGCCTTTCTTTGGAAAGTTTTTGAGAAACTTCCAGATGTTCTTTGTAGAAGTCCTTTGCGGAACGCCCATCCAGGCTTACGGCCTTCCAGACACCCGCTTTGTCCATCTCCTGCAGGTATTTTTTTGTATTCTTAAGATCTCCCAGATGATTATGGATATCGATCACCGGAAATTTGGGTTTAAGAATTATGGTCTCCTTAACCACCATCTGGCTCTTAGGTTGCCAGTCAAGAAGCCTGAGATCACCTGTTGTTGTCTGTGCAGGCTCACATCCGGAAAATAAGAAAAGAAATAACGCAAGCAGAAAAGTTGGATAATTAAAAATAAGCTTTTTCATATTATGCCCTTTAGTTTGATTTTTGTTTATATAATTTCTAAATCTATTTTTCCAGTATATTTTATAACTTCCTTCAGCACTTTTAATCCTTTCCTAAATGTGCGCAAATAAATTTTAAATCCGGATGCTTTTCCAGCATACTGTCTCTTGCGCTTATCGAATCTTTATAAATTTGGAACACAGGATGTCCAACTTTTTCCATTTTTAGGAAGCAAATAAAATTACATCGGCCTGAAAATGCAGACCGATGTTGATTAATATTTACCCTTCATTATTTAAGGGTTTTGTTTCAAATTCGGGTTAACAATTATTTCATCCTCGGGTATAAAGTAAACTACCCTGGTAGCGGTTGGAAGAACCGTAAAATTAAAACGGTCGGTGCCATGAAACCCTATGTAAGCACGTACCATTGGTTTGTTATTCCTAAACAGGTCAAAGTAACGATGACCTTCCAAAAAAAGTTCGAGTCTGCGTTCTTCCAGAACTACATCCAGAACACTTTCTCTTCCCTTTAAATCTGCAAGGGTGTAAAGCGCTGTTCCTGTAAGTCCTGAACGCTTGCGGATGAGATTAACATCGTCAAGGCCCAACTGGTAATTGCCTAATTTAGCATTTGCCTCTGCCCTGGTAAGATACATTTCCGCCAGACGCAGATATACTGGTGAGCTTAGGTTTGCTACACCCTCCTGCCAGTTAAATTTGTTTATATAATATTTTGGCGTATTACCCCGGGTGAGCATCATTCCATTCGCATCACGCTGTGGTTCAATAAAACTATGACGAACATCCTGTGGATTCTGATCCACCAGGTCTACCAATACCTGTGAAGCATAGCTCTCACCATAACCAGTAGATTTGGTTATAGGATCATTGTAAAACTGGTTACCAATGGCTGATTTAAACCGGTTATCAGCCTGTGTATGACGAATAGCAAAGATCGTTTCCGTATTACTTTCAGGAACAGCAGTAAAATATTTTTTATAGGGCTCAGTATCAAGCAATTTGTAACGATTAGAAGTCAAAACCTTATTAGCATACAGGATAGCATTCGCATTATCCTCCTTATATAAATAGATCCGGGCCAAAAGCGCATAAGCAACCTCTTTGGAAGCAAAACAGGAATTTTTGTTTTCTTTCATAAGCGTCGCGGCATTAAGCAGATCAGTGATAACAAAATCGTATACCTCTTTCACCGTTTTTCTGCCGGGTTGATCATTCAAAGTATTGTCTTTTATTACAATGCCCGGATTTTGACCCTGACCCTGAGGATAAGGGCGCCCAAAAAAACGAACCAGATTAAAATGTGCCATAGCCCTGAGGTACAGGTTCTCACCTTTGAGCTGATCAAGAGCTGGCGATGTGCCATCTTTAATCTTTTCAATGATGCGGTTAGCAGAATAGATGACTTTATACGACTGCCTCCAAAATGCTTTTGTATTTACCATACCCTGGAAATGCGTATAAGTATAATTGTTATATAAAGTATTGGAGGTTGTTCCGCTTAATGCCACATCATCATCCGGATATTGGCTCATCCAATACAGATTCAAGGTATAGTCTGCATTGACCAGACCAGCATAAGCGCCGTAGGTTGCTGTTTGCAGATCGGCAGGCGTGATTAATGCACTTTCATCTGATTTAGCATTATAAGGCTCCAGGTCTTTCTGACAAGCAGCCAAACTTACCAGTATAATGGAAACTAGCAGTAAACGTTTTGTTGTGATGGTTTTCATTATCTTATTTTTTAAAATTCTATGTTAATACCAAATAATACCTTTTTGCTGATCGGATACTTATATGCACTGCCGGAGTTACCAATAGTGGCACCATTACCGGGACTCAATGCTACTTCCGGATCCATTCCCAAATAGTTTGTACCTGTCCACAGGTTATCACCACTTGCATAAATCCTCGCATTTTTTATGCGGGTCTTATTTAAAAAGCTGGCAGGTAAATTATAGCCCAGTGTAACGTTTCGTAAGCGGATATAGCTGCCATCCTGAAGGAATCTGGAAGATGGCTTATTGGAATTAAGGTTGCCTCCATAAACAGCTTTAGGATGGGTGGCAAGATCGCCGGGGCTCACCCATCTTTTCTGGCTCTTTTGCAGTACTGCCTCGTTATAGGTTTGATAAGCTCCATCAGAACCTGCAAAATTTTGATCATATACCAGCCCCCCGCTTACGAAGTTGGCAAAAGCACTTAGCGAAATACTTTTATAAGTAATTACATTGCTAATACCTCCTGTAAAATCAGGAGAAGCTTTGCCTGTAAACTGCAGTGTAGCAAGATTATAATTATTAGTTGTAGTTACAACTCTGTTGCCGTTGGCATCAGTGGCAATATTTTCCCATAACGGATTTCCATTTGCCGGATCAACACCTGCCCATTTTCGGAAATACCAGGTATAAAGGTCACGTCCGACACTGATGCGCAAATCACCTGTTGAAATATCTTTTCCTTGATTTAAAACCAACACTTCATTTTTGTTAAATGCTATGTTGAACCTGGTTTCCCATTTGAAATCCTTGCCTTCAAAATTCTTTGTAGTCAGATTAAGCTCGATTCCTTCATTTTTAACAGATCCGACATTTTGTATAACAGATGAATAACCGCTGGTGGTTGGTAAAGGAACGTTTAATAAAAGTCCTTTGGTAGTTTTATTATACCAGTCAACATTAATTAAAATACGGTTGAATAAGCTTATATCTAAACCGAAATCCAGTGATTTGGCTTTCTCCCAGGTAAGGTCATTGTTCGGTATTTGAAAAGGAATAGAAGCAGGATTGCCTCCATATTGCGAGGCATAGTTGTATAATCCCAAAGATTGATAATCCCCAATATTAGCGTTTCCGGTAGAACCATAACTTGCCCTGACCTTTAACTGGTCAAAGGCTTTCATATTCTGCATGAAATTTTCGTTACTGATTATCCAGGAAGATCCCAAAGTATAAAAATTAGCTGCACGGTTGTTCTTGCCAAATCTGGAGGAAGATTCGTTAATGAATGATCCAATAACAAAATACCGATTATTAAAATTATAATCAACCTGTATCAGGCCTTTGGTGAATGCATTTTCTGAAGTGGAACCCGGACTTCCAGCTGGCCGCAAAATAGTGGCTGCAGCTTCCATGACATGTAATCCAGGTGATATCTTGGTACCAAATAAAATATTCTGATCTCTGTAATTCTTTTCTGCTTCCGCAACAACAATTGCATTCAGCGAGTGGCTGCCAAATTTCTTTTCAAAGTTTAGCCTGTTTGAACTAATTAACCTGTTATTATAATTATAGCTATTGGTCAACTCGCCCAATCCTTTTCCGGCTTTGGCTTGTACATCATAATACAACTCACTTTTTGAGTTTGCATAACTGGCCCGGTTATACGTAGAAAAGGTTAAGCTGGGACTGATGAAATAATCAAGATTGAGATCCCCATCTATTGAAAGATCTTTACCCTTGTTGAAATTATATTGCCAGCCGTGAAGAAAATTATCCTGTTCTCTGCCTGTCCATCCAGGTTCAGTACCTATTTTAATGGAGCCATTGGGATTATAGGGATTATCGAAGGGCATATTTTGTACAGCAGCACTTATGGCACCATAATTCCCGGAAGCTTCGTTCTCAAATGTCCTGTTGCTACCATTAATTTTCACACCTAATTTCAATTTATCATTGATTTTATGAGAAAGATTTGTTCTGAGATTGAAACGCTCTAAACCAGTGTTTCTGACAGTGCCCTCTTCATTGTAATAATTTCCTGAAACATACATTTGCGTTTTTTCAGATCCCCCCGAAACAGCTACTTCATAATTTTGGGTGATACCTGTTCTGTAAGTAAGATCATGCCAGTTAGTATTTTGAGAAAGCAGGCTAACAGGCCTTTCTCTGGCAAAATCTGTCGGTGTAAAAAACGATTTATGGTAATCATATACCTGCTGCGAATTCATTACCTTAAAATTACCCATAGACACCTCGTTAAAGCCTGTATTGGCATTTAATGTAACCTTGGCTTTTCCGGCTTTTCCCGCTTTGGTGGTAATAATGATCACCCCGTTTGCAGCTCTGGAGCCATATAAGCCGGTAGCTGAAGCATCTTTAAGCACCGTTACCGATTCTACATCGGTTGGGTTAGCGCTACCACCAATAATACCATCAACCACCATCAGCGGTTCAGCACCTGCAGAAATAGAGCTTGATCCCCTGATGACAATATTGGAACTTGCATTGGGATTACCCGAAGCATTTGAAACTACCACGCCCGGAGCTTTTCCCTGCAAAAGATTAGTAATGCTGTTTGATGTAACGTCGTTCAGTTCCTTGCCCGAAACTATAGATACTGAACTTGAGATCTGTGATCGTTGTTTAGACGTATAACCAACCACTATCACTTCATCTAAATTGGACATTTCTTCCTCCATAGTGACATTTATCATGGTTCTGCCTTTAACCGGCATTTCTACGGCTTTAAAGCCAACGGCTTTAAAAATCAGTATCCCGTTTTCAGGAACTTTAATGTTGAAATTACCATCCGCATCAGTTGCTACGCCTATTCTTGTATCGTCCTTTAACGTTACAGACACACCGGGCAAGGGACCGGTTTTGTCTTTTACTACTCCCTTAACGATAATATCAACAGCAGCCAAAGGAAAAACAGATCCCTTTAATTTAATGCCAGCAGTAACCGCAGATACTTTCTGATCATTGATAAGCAAGCCGGTAAAGAGTACGACTGCCATACCAACCCTGATCCCCCAGTGTTTATTTTTAGTTAGTTTTTTTTTCATATTTATTAAGTTTATTTGGTTTTTTCAGGAACATATCATTCTTCATCTA
>CAYHRC010000105.1:0-8512 GCA_964358565.1 uncultured Sphingobacterium sp.
TTCTTCTTGTGCTTCTGCTTCAGTGTAACCTAAAGCAACTTCACTAAAGTTTTTCTGGAAGGTCCGGCAACATTTGTTTTTACAGGTACTTTAAGCATTTAAGAATTCCATATTTTTCTCCAAAATCCGCAAAGATTAATTTCTTTTCTTGTAGATCGGCATGAGTATTTGAAAAAATCCGGTCATTTCTAAAGAGATAAATCTTTATTTTGAATAAAATACCAAATTATATACTTAAAAAAACTTGACTTATAATATATAAAGCTTTTACTTGAAATAAGGGGAAATTCTGCTTATATTTAGAATTTTTTATTCGTCAGCTTGCTAATATTTTTCCCCTCTACCCATGTTAAGAGTTGACAGCAGTAAGCCCTGTAAAATTGTATATTCCCTGTGTAAGCATGATTTTTTAGGATATCTGATTGAACCGCATGTCGTACAATTAAATCCTGATGGAGATTTCTCTCTAACTTATCAAAGACTTTTCAGCACAACCGCTCTGGAATTTGCATCTATACTGGATGAAACGGATTTTAAGCTGATCAAACTGTTAGAAGAAACGGAACAAGGGCATATCATCAAGCGCTTTTACAAAAAGCCAATCAGGCCCCTTGAATATTTCAGTACTATATTTGATGAGAAGCTCTACGAAGTGCTGAGGCCTAAAATCGAAAAGAAAATGGTTGAGGCTCTGAAATCATTGGGTAATAAATATCTTTACTTAATGAGCAAAGAAGGCTGGCCTGTGGAACGCAAGCTTCATATAGCCAATGAACCTGCTTCAGTATTATTTCATTTCAGACGCGGCCTTACGGAAACCCGGTATTTCCCAACAATTAAATTCCAGGGGCAGCGTATCGAATTCATGTTTAAAGATGCCCAGATCGTATGTAACCAGCCTGCATGGCTTTTACTGGATGATTTGCTCTATTATTTTGAAGAGGAAGTTGAAGGGAAAAAACTCCAGCCATTTCTTAATAAGCGATATATTTCAATACCAAAATCATCTGAAAAGACTTATTTTGAGAAGTTTGTAGCCCCCCTGATCGAGAAGCATGCTGTATATGCAGAAGGCTTTGAAATCCGGACCGAAAAATTTGAAGCGAGTCCGGTACTTAAAGTACTGCATTCAAATAGCGAAGCACCGCAACTCCAGCTTTATTTCCGCTACGGTGATTATATCTTCCCTTCGGGTAGTGACAGGAGAGTTTCTGTGCGAACTGAAAAAATCGAAAACGATTATGTCTTTCACCGCATCAGGCGCTCATTAAGCTGGGAAAAGAATAAGTTAAATATTCTCCTGCAACTGGGATTAAGAACATCAGGATCACTTTTTTTAGGTGTTTTGACACCGGAGAAAGTTGGCGAGGAGGCTGAAAGTTCCTATTTCAGTGTGATTAACTGGATAAATGAACATCATGATGAATTACAGGATAGAGGTTTTACTTTTGAACAGAGTGATGGTGAAAAACGCTTTGTTATCGGACGAAGTAAAATTGATCTTCAAATCCGCGAAAACAATGATTGGTTTGATATCCATGCTGTAGTGCACTTTGGGCCTTACCAGATTCCTTTTATCGACCTTAAAAATCATATTTTAAATAAGGTCAGGGAATTCAAATTGCCTTCAGGCGAAATTGCAGTTATTCCCGAAGAATGGTTTTCGCAATACAGTAACCTCCTGCAATTTGCTGAGGGAAGCAAGCATCTTAAACTTAAAAAGCAACATGTCGGCTTAGTGAACGATTTCAGCAATAGTGAGCTGGCCGTTGTAAGCATGGACAGGAAGCTACAAAAGCTTGCGGATTTTGAAGAAATTGAAGATGTTGAAATCCCAAAAGCATTCCATGGCACGTTGCGGCCATACCAGAAAGCTGGTTATAACTGGTTCCACTTTTTGCGTAAATATAACTTTGGAGGTTGTCTGGCTGATGATATGGGACTGGGTAAAACGGTTCAAACGTTAGCCCTACTCCAGAAAATAAAAGAGGAAAATCATGAAAACGGCATACATATAACCTCACTTATTATTATGCCCACTTCGCTGGTGTATAACTGGCTGAATGAGGCTAAAAAATTCGCTCCAAAACTTAAGATCCATCCACATACAGGAAGTTTTCGAAACAAAGACATTGAGTTGTTCGCAAATTATGATGTAGTGATCACCACTTATGGAGTAACGCGGGTAGATATAGAGATTTTAAAGACCGTTTATTTTAACTACATAATTCTCGATGAAAGCCAGAATATTAAGAACCCGGCTTCGAAATCATTTAAGGCAGTAAAAACACTTAAATCCAAACATAAACTGATTCTGAGCGGTACGCCTGTGGAAAATACGGTTAATGACCTATGGACACAGATGTCATTCATCAACCCTGGCTTATTGGGAAATCAGCATTTCTTTTACACTGAATTTGTAGTCCCTATTGAAAAGAAAAAGGATGAAGAAAAAGCGGCCAAACTTCAGGCCCTGATAAAACCTTTTGTCCTGAGACGGACTAAATCGCAGGTTGCGACAGAACTGCCTCCTAAAACGGAGAACCTGTACTATTGTCAAATGAGTGAGGATCAAAAGGAATACTATGAAAAGATCAAGTCAGAATATCGGAATGCGCTGTTACTGAACCTGGAAGATAGTTCATTTAAGAAATCGCAGATCCAGGTTCTTCAGGGTCTAACCAAGCTCCGGCAGATCGCTAATCATCCGGGAATGATTGATGAAGGTTATGAAGGTGATTCAGGTAAATTTGAAAATGTAATTCATACGCTGGAAAATGTGCTGTCACGCGGCCATAAAGTGCTTGTTTTCTCTCAGTTCGTCAAACACCTTGATATATATCGACGGTATTTCAATGCCGAAAACATTCCCTTTGTCTATTTAGATGGTTCAACTGCTAAGCGCGGCGAAGTTGTTAAAGAATTCCAGTCAAATAAGGATATGAAGCTCTTCCTCATTTCTATCAAAGCGGGAGGTGTTGGCTTAAATCTAACGGAGGCTGATTACGTATTTATTTTAGATCCATGGTGGAACCCGGCGGTAGAACAGCAGGCTATAGACCGCACACACAGGATAGGTCAGAATAAAAATGTATTTATTTATAAGTTTATTACGAAGGATACTGTTGAAGAAAAGATCCTTGCATTGCAAAACAGAAAACGCAAAGTTGCTGAATCATTGATAACAACCGAAGAAAGTTTTGTGAAATCTCTCACTCCAAAAGACATCCGCGATATACTGAGTTGATCTAACGGTGATCTACTTTAGGAAGAGTAAGCTTATATTTAACAGAAAGTGTACGTATCAGGATAATGACTATTACGCTTATGAATGAATTAACATTATCGTCTACTTTCATGAGCTTTAAAATAACAAATACGGACGCCCCCGACAAGCAGGCTGTAGCATAGATCTCTTTTCTAAAGATCAGAGGAACCTCGTTGATCAGTGTATCACGGATAACGCCCCCCATTACTGCTGAGAACATTCCCATTATTATAGCAGCAAGCGGGGATACTCCAAACTCAAGTGATTTCTGAACTCCTACAATTGTATACAATGCTATACCCAGAGTATCAAAAAGAAAGAATGTACGCCTGTATTTAAGAATATAGTATTTGAATAAAATAGCAAACAATACTCCTATGGTTATTGCAATCAGGTAGTTTCCGTCAACCACCCAGGTGGGACGCACCCCAAGTATCATATCACGCAAGGTTCCCCCACCTACAGCAGTTACAAATCCTGTAAAAGAAACCCCGAATATATCCTTATACATATTCTTATCCGAGGCTGCTAATGAACCGGATACAGCAAAAACCAGGGTTCCCAACAAATCTATATAATAAGGTAACTGCATATTTTAGAAGCTATTATTGAAGAGCTTAAATTAGCATTTTTATTCAACTGCCCTAATTTAGAGGATTTAACCGGTCCTCAGATGTTTCATGTAATCATCACGACTGATAAATTCAGCACCCAGGCTTTCCAGATGGCTGGTATAAACCTGGCAATCAATCATCGTATACGTCTTGTTTTGGCATAACCAGATCAATGCAGCTTTCGATGCATTATTTACCTTACTGAACATACTTTCTCCACAAAAAACACGGTTAATTGCCACACCGTATAAACCACCGACCAGAACATCGTTCTCCCATACTTCAACAGAATGCGCATGATCAAGCCGGTGGAGGTTGATATAAGCTTCCTGCATAGCACTGGTTATCCAGGTTCCAGGCTCACCCTCCCGGCGGATATTTGCGCAGGCATGTATAACGTCCGCAAAACACTTATCAAATGTGATCCGAAATTTATTGCTTTTGATCAGCTTCCTCATAGTTGAAGAAATTCTTAATTTATCCGGAAAGAGAACAAAACGTTCATGTGGTGAATACCAAAGTATGGGTGTATCATCAGAATACCAGGGGAAAATACCATGCTGATATGCTAACATTAATCTATTAGCTGATAGGTCACCCCCGACAGCGAGTAAACCATCTTCATCAGCTAAGTCTGTTTTGGGAAACCAAATTTCATCTTCAAATAATTGATACACCATTTTCTAAACAGGGAACTTTTAATTAATTAAGGAAAATGATTACTAGTATGGTCATCATCATTACGAATGCGGAGTATAAGGCCAGAGATCTCAGGTTAAATTTATCTTTCCAGAAAAATATCAGTGATACTATGGGTAAAAGAAAGAGCAAAGCCACCATTGGAAGCCATAAAATTTCAATAATGGCACCTGCTAAAGCATAATAATAAACATTTATGTTATTCCCCAGCAGCCAAAATGAGGATACAAGCAGGCTGACAATAAAAATGATTTTATTATTTCTTGAATTTTCGAATGCGGCAGGATTCAAGGACATATAAATTCTATAAAATTATCATTTACAATGCTCGCGGATAAATTCTGCTGATTTGTCACTTCCAAGCCGCCGCACAATATGAAAGTCTTCACAAGCGCTTTCCACATCTCCCTGTTTAAGTTTTCGCTGACCCTGTTTCAATAAGCGACCAATAAATTTCTCATTGTAACCCAGCTGGGCTTTTAAAGCCAGGATACCTGCCTCTTCTGAAGGTGCGTAAGAACCCGCAGCCTTTTTATCATAGAAATTGAATATCGCGTTGGTCAGTCCCTGTCTGGCATGGTAAGCACTGATCGCCGCATTAATATCATCTTTGGAACGCTGCTCACACTTAAAATCTTTAAGCGTAAAAGTTACCGGAAGTACGATTGAAGCTGTAGTGTCGTGACCAGCCGGAATCATCCATTTTCCGGTAGTCAAACGGACTATACGCAAAGCCTCCTTGTCCAGGTCGATGCCATAACCTTTCTGAACCTCAGATTCATAGATCCTGCCAAGTTTATTCAACTTAAAGCTAACATAAACAGTTCCTTGCAGGCAGTTATCCCTGGAATAATCAGGGTAGATAAGGTTACTGCTAATGAAGCTTGTCAGACTTCTCTGACCGCCTTTGAACACAGGCTGTTCATCTGCAACAGATGAAGTTAGCCTGATCATGAAAATAAGCAAGAGATTAAGGAACATATCCCAATTTAACGAAAAATACGCGGAATTAATTATTGAAAGGTCCGGTTTAACAATAATACAGGATCCGGGCAATTGCTTAAATATTCTGCCCGTTCAGAGAACCGGCATACACCCGGGTAATCGCCCATCATTCCCCCCAGATCAAATATCAGCTGGAAATGAAGGTGAGTCGGCCAGGGGATCCACTACAGGAGAAATATCTGCTGTATGATCTTCAAGATACTGTATCAGTTTAACAGTTTTTTCCTCAATCATGCGAAGAGATAGAAATAATTATAGATATAATGGGATAAAGCTCCTGCAACGACGAAAAGATGCCATATTTCATGACTATGCAGAAGTCGTCCCATCGGCTTATCCTTATAATAGAAAAAAGTTCCGCTGACGTAAAATATCCCTCCAAGAAGCATCCAGCCAATAGCTGATATGGAAAGCTTTTCAACCATTTCATTCATCAAAGGCACAATAAGAGCACCCATGGCAATATAAATAGCGAGAGAAAGTCCGGAATGCTTGAGCCGGTTAAAAATTTTGAGTAAACAGCCTGTAAAAGCTATGGTCCAGATCATGGTGAATAAGGTCCATCGCGTCCAGCCATCAAAAACTAATAATGCAGTTGGAGTATATGATCCGGCGATCATCAGGTAAATACAGCAATGGTCAAATTTTTGCCAAAAGCGGATCTCTCTTTCTGAATTCGGATAACTGTGATAGGTTGAACTGATACCAAATAACACAATTGTACATATGCCATAGATCCAGGCTGCGGTGAATTCTATCGCAATATTTGATCTGTTCAGCAATAAATATGTTCCGGGGATAGCAAGAACAGCCGGTATAATATGAGTGTAAAAATTAATAGGCTCACGAATGGTCCTCATTCTGATCTAGTCTTCCATCCCCGGTTCTTCTGGCTGGCGGGGTTCTTTACTGATCTTCTCAAAGATCTTATCCATGCGCTCAACGTATTCACTAGTGTCATCAATAAAAAAATCAAGCTGAGGTATGATTCTCGCCTGGTCTTTTATGCGGCTGCCTAATTTATAGCGGATCTCATTGGCATGCGACTTAATCGTATTTAATGCCAGCGTATTATTATTACTATTGAAGAAGCTAAGATATACACGGGCTATGGCCAAATCAGACGTAACCCTGACCTTCGTTATAGTAACCATAGTATTAGGAAGGAAATTCATTCCCTCACGCTGGAAAATTTCAGCCAGATCTTTCTGAATAACTCCTGCAAACTTCTGTTGACGTTTCGATTCCATAATATTGGGAGAATGGTAGGATAATTTACAAATAAACTAAAAATCACTCTCAATTGAAAAGGCATCAGCATATTCCTTCGCCTTGCTCACATTTAATAAAGTAATTTATCGTAAGGATACCGCTGTGTATGAATAGCTTTTACCCTTTCATACAATATAGCCCTGAATTCTTCAATATTTTCTTTATTGAGGGCAGATATAAAAATCGCTGGATTGCTGTCCTTATTCATCCAGCTGTTTTTAAGATCAGCAAGAGTTAAGGGAGGATGTTCTTCCTGCGGATTGAAATCAACCGGTTTATAAGCATCGATCTTATTAAATACAGTAATGATCTCCTTATCAATAGCGCCCATTTCCTTTAATGTTTCATTAACCGTATTGATCTGATCTTCAAAGTTTGGATGGGATATATCCACAACGTGAATTAAAATATCAGCTTCCCGGACCTCATCCAAAGTCGATTTAAAGCATTCGATAAGGTGATGAGGCAGTTTACGGATAAAACCAACGGTATCAGAAAGCAGGAACGGGAGATTTTCTATCACTACCTTTCTGACAGTTGTATCCAGGGTAGCAAATAATTTGTTCTCTGCAAAGACCTCCGATTTGGAGATCATGTTCATGATTGTCGATTTGCCAACATTCGTGTATCCAACAAGCGACACACGGACCAGCTGGCTCCTGTTCTTACGCTGCGTTTCATTTTGTTTATCAATTTCTTTTAACCGTTCTTTCAGGAGAGATATCTTGTTTAATATCAAACGACGGTCGGTCTCAATCTGACTCTCTCCCGGTCCGCGCATACCAATACCACCCTTTTGGCGCTCAAGGTGGGTCCACAAACGGGTCAGACGCGGCAAAAGGTATTGTAATTGTGCAAGCTCAACCTGGGTTTTAGCCTGTGATGTCTGGGCCCTCCTGGCAAAAATATCCAGGATCAGATTACTACGATCAAGAATTTTAACCTGAAGCTCATTCTCGATATTACGGAGTTGCGAAGGGGATAATTCATCGTCAAACACAACGATATCGATCTCTTCAGATTTAACATAGGCATTGATCTCTTCAAGCTTACCGGTACCTACAAAAGTCGACCTGTCCGGACGCTGCATTCTCTGGGTAAATGATTTATGCACTTCACCACCGGCGGTATCTACTAAAAACTTAAGTTCATCAAGATATTCCTGCGTTTGTTCTTCTGTCTCCCCCGGAGTAATTATTCCTACTAAAACCGCTTTTTCAGGTTTTACGGCTGTATCAAAAAATTTTTGTCTTGGCATGTATTTTTAACAAGCTTCAAAGATAAGAGTTTGTGGAATTGCAAATTGAAAATATGCGGTTGAATAATAATCATTACTCATAAGAAATTATTGTAACGAGTATTGCAAGAATTTTTCTAAGCTGTCCAGTTCTATGTCCCGTCTTATTATCTTTCCATGTTCGTTTACTAAATAATTTAATGGCAGCCGGGTAGCTATAAAATTCTCGATATTTTTAGAATCCTTGATTCTAACCGATTCACTTACATTATACCAGGGGAGATTATCATATTTGGAGATTTTTATCCACCACTCCTTATCTTTATCTACAGAAACAGCAACGATATCAAAACCCTTAGTTTTATATTTTTGATAGATCACTTTTAACTGAGGTGTTTGGTAGCGACAGGGGAGGCA
>CAYHRC010000106.1:0-8503 GCA_964358565.1 uncultured Sphingobacterium sp.
AAACAGGGCAGCCAAGGCCACCGGCACCCACCATTAATACTCGTGCATTTTTTAGTTTTTGCTGACCTGTCAGTCCTATTTCCGGAAGAATAATTTGCCTTTTATATCTTTTTAACTCCTGGCTATCAAGCATTTTTATGTCTGTTTAAAGGCATCTGTCCCAGTCTTTCCAAACAGGTTCATACCCTTGCGAAGATATGACCTGTGCAATTTCATCAGGGCTGCGCTCATCAGATACCTCAAATTGTTCCAGCGATTGTGGCTCAACGGCATACCCCCCCGGATTTGTTTTTGAACCGGCGCTTATGGATGTGATACCTAATTTAATAATGTTATTCCTGAAATCAGGAGATTCACGTGTGGAGATAGATAATTCCAGTTCTTCATTAAACAAACGATACGCACAGATCAGTTGTACAAGCTCGCGATCATTCATTTCAACCTTAGGTTCCAAACCCCCGCTAAAAGGCCTTAGTCTTGGGAAAGATAAACTATACTTGCTTTTCCAGTATCTTTTTTCCAGGTAATTTAAGTGCATGGCGGTAAAAAAAGAATCTGTTCTCCAGTCTTCCAGGCCTATCAGCACACCTAAGCCCATTTTATGTATCTCTGCCTGTCCTAACCTGTCGGGCGTTTCCAGCCTGTACTGGAAGTTCGACTTTTTCCCTTTAGGATGATGTTTACGGTAATCATCCTGGTGATAGGTCTCCTGGTAAACCAGCACGGTATTTAAACCATAGGGTTTTAATTCCTGGTAGTCTTCCATATCCAGCGGCTGAACTTCCATAGAAATATGCGCAAAGTGCGGACGAATTAAGTCAAGCACTTTCTTAAAATAATCAACATGTACCGTTTGGTTTGCTTCGCCCGACACTAACAGCACATGCTCATATCCCATATTTTTTATGACAGACACTTCCTGCATAATTTCCATCGGGGACAGCGTTTTGCGCCTTACCTTGTTTTCATAGCTAAAGCCGCAGTAAGTACAGATATTATTACATTCATTGGAAAGATAAAGGGGAATATACATCTGTATTACTTTCCCGAAACGTTTAAGTGTTAAGTTCTGACTGATCTGCGCCATCTGTTCCAGGTATGGAGCTGCCGCGGGGGAAATCAGCGCTTTAAAATCTTCCAGGTTTCTTTTTGAATTTTCTAAAGCCCGCTCTACATCAGCGCTTGTCTTGGTGTAGATACTTTGTTTGGTTTCATCCCAATTACAGGTCTGAAATACATCCCAAAAACTATTCATCCAAAAAAGAAGTTAGGGGGCTGCTTGCAACAGCATAAGTAAGTGATAATGCTAATTTTGCTTCAAATGCCAGACGACCCGCTTCCACTGCAAGTTTAAAAGCTCTGGCCATTTGTACCGGATTGCCTGATACCGCTATGGCTGTATTGACCAGTACTGCATCGGCCCCAATTTCAAGGGCCCAGGCTGCATCAGAAGGAGAGCCTATTCCGGCATCCACAATTACCGGAACATTGCTTTGACTAATGATGATCTCTAAAAAATCAATGGTCTTTAAACCTTTATTGCTGCCAATAGGCGAGCCTAAAGGCATTACAGCTGATGTACCCGCATCCTCCAGACGCTTGCACAAAACCGGGTCGGCATGTATATAAGGCAAAACCACAAATCCCAGTTTAGCCAGTTCCTCCGTTGCTTTTAAGGTTTCAATAGGATCGGGCATTAAATATTTCGGATCCGGATGTATTTCCAGTTTTATCCAATTGGTTTCAAGTGCTTCCCGGGCTAACTGGGCTGCAAATACCGCTTCCTTAGCATTTCGCACCCCTGATGTATTTGGCAATAAATTCAGATGGGGATGCTTTAAGCGAATTAATATATCATCATTCTTTTCATTTACATCTACACGTTTAAGCGCAACTGTAACCAATTCAGAACCTGATGCCAGCAGCGCATCTTCCATCAATTCAGACGAACTGAATTTACCCGTACCGGTAAATAAACGGGAATTAAATATTTTATCAGCTATTTTCAACATCATCATTTTAATTTTAATTTTTTATCGCATCAGGTTGTGTATCCCTGACAAGCCTGTAGATAGCCTCAACTATTTTCTTCTGGCCGGGATTATTTGTTAGCGCACCCGATATGGCTACACCATGTACTTTAGTTTGCATAATTAAAGAAATATCCTGCAATGTAATTCCCCCAATAGCAATTACAGGTATCCTGATATTACTATCCAGCATTTGCTGCATGATCAATTTATATCCTTCCAAACCTATTACAGGACTCAGGTTTTGTTTGGTAGTAGTAAACCTGTAAGGACCAAGGCCTATATAGTCGGCCCCTTCATTCACTCTTTGCCTTATATGTTCGAAGGTATTTGCTGTGCCGCCGATAATCATCTCTTTACCAGTTATTTCCCTGGCTTTTTCAATTCCCATATCACAAAGCCCCAAATGGACCCCATACGCACCCGATTCCAGGGCTATATGAGGATGATCATTTATGATCAATCTGGCCTTATACTTTTCACAAAGTTTAGCTGCTTCAAGGGCAGATTTTAAGATCTCCCTTTCAGGCTGATTTTTAATCCTTAACTGTATCCATCCGCAGCCTGCATCAAGAGCATTTTTAATTGCATCGAGCTGAGAGCTGATTTGATTTCCCTGTGAGATATAATGTAACTTATCAATCATAATTATACTGTATGGTACCCCAATAGTGTTGGATTACTGTTTAGATATTCTTCGATATATAATTTTGCTTTCTTACAGGCAGCCAGCAGTGGAAGCCCCAGGGCCAGATTAGATGCTATTGCTGAAGATAAGATACAACCCGAACCATGCTTTGGATATAAAGAAACTTTTGCTGGTGTAATTTCATAAAAATCATCCTGGTCGAACAGGAGATCCAGGGCAGGACTTTTATCATTATGGCCGCCCTTCAGCAATACCGGACAATATTTGGCCCATGCACGTGCAGATGATATCACATCCTGACTCCCGCCTAAGAATTGCATTTCAGCAAGGTTGGGCGTAATCAGGTCGATTTTATTAAGTGATTGTTTTAATATTGGCAGGCCTGTATCCCAGTTATTGAATTTATATCCGGCACTTGCTTTCCAAACCGGGTCTAACACTATTTTAATAGCAGGATTATTTGATTTAAGAAAGTCTGTTACTTTTAACAATGCTTCCGGATTTTGGATCAGACCAATTTTACACGCTTTAATATCAAACTTTGAGACCAAAGGCTTAAGCTGTTTTATAATATGAGCAGGCTCCATCCACTCAATTTCTAAAAATTCAGAATCATTTTGCACCGTCCATGCTGTGGAAACACCAAATCCATAAACCTGATGCTGTTCGAATGTTTTTATATCCGCCATCAGCCCTGCACCTGCACTGGGGTCAAAACCGGCAATACTGATTACGTATGGACGATCTTTATACATTCTTGTATGATTTTAAAATTTTCCACTGCTTGTTCTGTGTTTTTCCAGATACTGCCCAAAATTGCTGCCCCGTCAAAATTCATTTTTTTTATGCTATCCATGTTATTCGCCTCGATGCCCCCTATGCCAATAATCAAGGGTGAAGCCTTCGTTGCGCTAAGTTTAAATCCCGGCGGTAAAACACTTTTGTAGCCTTGCTTTGAAATACTATTGTAAACGGGCCCGAAAAAAACATAATAATATTCCTTTAAGGAAGCTAATAAGGACAGATCATGTATAGAAGTACTTAATATAAATCCATTGGTGATAAGCCCTTCCAACGTATTATTTTTCAATTTGCTTCGCTCATTTTCAGTATAGTGCAGGCGTTTTATTCCAAACTCTTCTGCTAAACTATGGTGCTGATGCAGCGAGATGCAGGGATAATATTCAGGTTCTATACCATCAATCAACTTTCTTACCTGTTCCGCAGTATCTGCAGGCTTGCGAATATGAAAATATTCCAAACCCAGTTCAAATAGTTCATTGATGATGCTGGCTTCATCATTCACCTGATCCGGGCTTGAAACAACAATCAGTTTCATTATTTACAGATAGATCTCACTGCCTTTTTGCTTAAACTCATTCGACTTTTCTTCCATGCCTTTCGACAGGGCATCTTCATCATTGAAGCCTTTATCTTTAGCATAATCCCTCACATCCTGGCTAATCTTCATAGAACAAAAGTTCGGCCCGCACATAGAACAGAAATGGGCGATTTTAGCACCCTCAGCAGGTAAAGTTTCATCATGGAATTCTTTAGCCGTATCCGGATCAAGCGAAAGGTTAAACTGGTCTTCCCATCTGAATTCAAAACGGGCTTTGCTTAAAGCATTATCCCGGTATTGTGCGCCCGGATGGCCTTTAGCCAGATCCGCGGCATGAGCTGCGATCTTATATGTGATAACCCCGTCTTTTACATCTTTTTTATTAGGCAATCCCAGATGTTCCTTAGGTGTTACATAACAAAGCATAGCTGTACCGAACCAGCCAATCATGGCAGCCCCAATAGCCGATGTAATATGGTCGTAACCAGGTGCAATATCCGTAGTAAGCGGGCCTAAGGTATAGAAAGGCGCTTCAGAACAATGCTGCAATTGCTTTTCCATATTTTCTTTGATCAGGTGCATGGGTACATGCCCCGGCCCTTCGACTATAGTTTGAACATCATGCTTCCAGGCAATTTTAGTCAGCTCGCCCAAAGTTTCCAGTTCAGCAAACTGCGCGGCATCATTAGCGTCGGCAATACAGCCTGGCCTTAATCCGTCGCCCAGGGAGAAGGATACATCATAAGCCTTCATGATCTCACAGATATCTTCAAAATGTGTATAGAGAAAGTTTTCTTTATGATGAGCAAGACACCACTTGGCCATTATAGATCCGCCGCGTGAAACGATGCCAGTAATACGTTTTGCCGTAAGCGGAACATATCTTAGTAATACACCGGCATGTATGGTAAAATAATCCACCCCTTGTTCGGCCTGTTCAATTAATGTATCTCTAAACAGTTCCCAGGTAAGGTCTTCGGCTTTACCATTAACTTTTTCAAGCGCCTGGTAAATTGGAACAGTGCCAATGGGCACCGGTGAGTTACGAACGATCCACTCCCTGGTTTCATGTATATTTTTACCGGTAGACAGGTCCATTATTGTATCTGCTCCCCAGCGACAAGCCCAAACAGCTTTTTCAACCTCTTCTTCGATGCCTGATGTAACCGCAGAGTTTCCAATATTAGCATTAATTTTTATCAGGAAATTACGGCCAATGATCATCGGCTCAATTTCAGGATGGTTAATGTTTGAAGGTATAACGGCGCGTCCTGATGCTACTTCCTGCCTTACAAATTCAGGCGTTATATATCCTTTTGGCGTATTGGCGCCAAAACTATGGCCCTGGTGCTGATGAGCCATCACATCATACTGGCCGTTAAGCTGTTCCTTTAACAGGTCGGTACGCTGGTTTTCCCTGATGGCGATGTATTCCATTTCCGGAGTTATAAGCCCTTTTTTGGCATAATGCATCTGGGATACATTCATACCGGGTTTTGCACGATATGGTTTGCTGATATGAGCAAACCTAAGAGCATCCAGATTTTTATCATTGGCACGCTGCTTACCATATTCAGATGAAATATGATCTAATTGTTCTGCATCGCCACGATTTAAAATCCATTGTTCACGAAGGCGGGGTAAACCTTGTCTGATATCAATATCAACATTCGAATCCGTGTACGGGCCGCTGGTATCATAAATGGTCACCGGTGCATTTGGCTCCGTTTCTCCAGATTTTCCATGCAAGCTGGTGTCACTTAAACTAACCTCGCGCATGGCAACATGTATATCATGTATCTGTCCTTTAACAAACACCTTACGTGATGAAGGAAAGGGGGTACGGCTGATCGCTTGTTCTCCCGGGATATTTTCGTTTTTCATTTGAGTATAATTGTTTTTTAAGATTATCCGCCCTGGGTTGCCTTAATCAGAATGATTTGATCACCGGCGTTCAACAGGTACGTTTCCCAGTTGTTCTTTGGAATTATCGTTTCATTAACGGCTATAGCTATGCCTTTTAAAGGCTGCTGTATAACAACAGAAAACATTTGCTGCAATGAGCAATTATCTGCTACGGAATAATTTTGTTGATTTACAGTAATTTCCATCCTATCTGGTAATGTTAACTATAGGAATGGCCCCGTTTTAAGGAATGGAAAACAAATTGACTTTGTTCTACTTTTCCCTTCGGCAGTACTAACTGCATCAGGTTCAAAGGGTTTTTCTCAGCGCAAGGCACCCCTAAAGTTTTTTTAAAGGTAAATATAAAAATTTAAAAGATAATCGTAAGAAAAAGATTCACTGTTGTCAGGAAAAGTAATAAAACAGAGATTTACCGCCTGATCAGAAACCTGTGAACATTCCATAAAAATTGCAGCACCCCGGGAACTCCGAAAGCTGATGCAATAAACCCTTAAAATTTAAATCCTTTTACTATCAGCCTTTTCTTCGTCAGTTTGCACTTTTAAAATAAATAATTTTGATAATATCGAAAATGTAATAGTTTTGTTACCAAATAACTAAACTAATTTAAAATGAAAAAAACACTTACACATCACTGGCAAATGAAGGTCGGTGGATTTGTTTTAGCTTGCGTATTTAGTGCAAATCCAGTCAATCCTGCTTTTGCTGCGCTTAATGTTAAAATGAATACCACGAGTTATCTTGCAAATGCTAAAATTTTTAACAGTATAGTAACCTGGCCAATTTCGGGGCGTGTTACTTCCACTGACGGCGAACCATTACCTGGAGTAACGGTATTGGTTAAAGGAACTACCACAGGCGTTACTACTGACCTGGATGGAAAATACACTATAAATGTACCGGAAACTGCAGGCACCCTGGTGTTTTCCTTTATCGGATTCATCTCACAGGAAAAAACCTTTAATGGACGCGGGACGGTAAATATTACCATGGATCCCGATTCTAAGTCACTTCAGGAAGTTATTGTAACTGGTTATAACTCCCAGGCGAAAAGAGATATTACCGGCGCCGTTACAACCGTCTCGGCAAAAGATTTACTATCGGCACCGGCTACCAACGTAGCGCAGGCTCTGCAAGGCAGAGCAGCTGGTGTTACCGTGGGTAATGAAAATAGCCCGGGTGGAGGCGTCATGGTAAGGGTACGCGGTTTTGGTACCATCAACGATAACTCGCCCTTGTATGTGATTGATGGTGTACCAACCAAGGGAAATCTGAATACACTGAACCCGAACGATATCGAGTCGATGCAAATCCTGAAGGATGCATCCTCGGCTTCCATCTACGGAGCCCGGGCCGGTAACGGGGTAGTTATCATAACCACTAAAAAAGGTAAAAGTGGCGAACCTAAAATTACATTTGACACGTATTATGGTACTCAGCAGCGCGGAAAAGTGCTCGACCTGTTAAATACCAATGAACTGGCTCAACTTACCTGGGAAAGTGAAAAGAATAAACTTATTAGTAGTGGCAAACCCGATCTTAACCCTTCCAATCCTCAGTATGGCAATGGTACACAGCCGGTAATTCCTGATTTTATTTTTCCTACCGGAGCGTTTGCGAACGATCCGCGGGTGGCGGCTGCCAATTATACAAACTACATTGATGATCCGGCATTTAATAAAACTAAATTTTTGATCACCCCGGCCAATAAAGAAGGTACCCGCTGGATGGAAGAGATTTTCCGGCCAGCGCCAATGCAGAACTATCAAATAGGTGCAACCGGTGGCACAGATAAGGGGGTGTATGCGTTTTCTGTTAATTACCAGAACCAGGACGGTATTCTGAAGGAAACCTATTATAAGCGTTACTCCATACGAGCAAACACAGAATTTAAAGTAAAAAACCGGATACGCGTAGGAGAAAATATGCAGATAGCTTTGGGTGAGCGGGTCGGTCAGGTAGCTGGTAATAATAACGAAAGCAATCCTATTTCTATGGCTTACCGGATGCAGCCAATAATTCCGGTTTATGACATAAATGGCAATTTTGCAGGTACCAAGGGTGGTGGCCTGGGTAATTCACGAAACCCTGTAGCATTGCTTGTACGTGGCAAGGATAATAAAAACGAGGATGTTCGCTTGTTTGGCAATGCTTTCGCCGAAATAGATGTGCTAAAAAATCTGATAGCCCGCACAAGTTTTGGTGTGGATTATAATTTATATAATAACAGGAACTTCACCGTGCGTGATATAGAATCGGCTGAGGCTGCTCAAACAAATAGTTTAAGTACCAATAATGCTTATGATCGTAACTGGACATGGTCGAATACCCTAACCTATAATACAACATTCAGAGAACGTCACCGCCTTAATGTTTTAGGAGGTGCCGAATCCATTAAAGCTTATGGTGAGAATTTCTTCGGCAGCCGGAGTGGTTTTTTTGTAGATGACCTGAATTTCCGTTATTTAAATGCAGGTGCCCTGGCGCCGGCTAATGGCGGGGGCGCTTACGACTGGCGTTTGTTTTCTTATTTCGGTAAGCTGAACTATTCTTTTA
>CAYHRC010000107.1:0-3752 GCA_964358565.1 uncultured Sphingobacterium sp.
CCCAACATTTTTCGGATTCACGCCATATTTTTCTACTAATAATTTAACGCCATCCACATTATCGCTCAGATCCTTGCCACCCATGTGACGATAAATTCCTGTACGATGATCGCGCCCATATCCCGAACTTGCTGTATAGTCTATATCAATTACAGTATAACCCTTATCAGCAAGCAGGTTATTGATAGTCTTTTACATAATCAGGGAGATCCTTTATTCCCGGGAGCTCTTTAGTTGATATATTATAGATGGTATCTTTGATTTCAAGTTCATTCAGCTGATCCTGTTTAAGCCATTCATCCTGCTTACTTAGAGGCACATCTGCACGTTTCCGTGTACGCGTAAAGTTACTTAGCTGGGTGAGGGTCCCTCCATTTACAATGATTTTACAAAGATTATCTCCCCGTTGAAAGATCACACCGGATTCATCCTTAATAAACCCCGGGTTACTTTCAAGTTCGATGGTGCTGGTGAGCATATTTTCCTGTCCAGTCTTTACATTCCGGATTACAAGATCGCCTTTTCGCTCAAACAGTATTTTCGACCGGTCTTTTGAATAGTTTAATTGTCTTTTAATTGACAGATATACCGTAAAGCTGGTTAAAAAGTAATTTAAATGTACCATGTGTTTGTGCGCGGAAAGTGATCTCAGGACCAAATGCATAGAGTCTGCCTTTGCCGACTTCGGCTTCGAATGCAGTCACCCCATCCTGAAGATAGGCTTGTCCCCAGGCCCAGCCACTTCGTAAAGGCGTAGCGTTAGAGAACCACAACAATGGTTTGATCCTGCCCTTTGCAGCAGCTTCAGCAGAGATCCTGAAGACCGGGCTGTTGTCAAAATAAATATCTGCTTTTACGGGCATTCCCCATGCAGCCGGCAGTGAATTATCAACACTTACACTTAGGATACTTCCAGGTATATAATATTTTTCAGGCGGTAATCTGCGCTCCTGTCCATTTGCACCCATTTCAATCAGAGCATTTCTGACAGTAAGCCCCAGATGATAAGCTAAACTGGTGCTGCTGCCGATTGTAACCAATTTTCCTCCTTGTTCAAGGAATTTCTTTAGTTCAGGAACCGATTTATTCAGGCTCATCCTGCCAAGCTGATTCCTGAATTCTGCCGGTATGATCGCCGGATCAGGGGCCGGATTTGTTTCTGCAGCAGTTTGAGTGCCATATGCCGGAATGGCTCCGGGAACGAAGATGATCACGTCATATTTTGAATTTAGCTTCCCTGCATCAATATCCTGAGGATAGATTAAGGAAGCTTTAAAATGGTATTGTTCCATTAACCATCTTATCCATCCGGAAGACATAGAGCCTCCATAAGTATCCCAGAGTGCTATACGCAGCTCTGAAAGTTTCACAAGGTTCTTTGGGGCTTGTGATGATGCCCTGATCCCGAGGCCGGGATTGGATGAGATGTTTTTGAGGATAGTTCTGCTCTTTTCCGTGGATGGGATGTAAAAATCACCTGCATCAGCCCCTCTGCTCAGGCGAAAAACACTTTGCCCGGCTTTAAGAAGCTCATTTACTGCTATAAATGCATTATTTGATTGCGCATTCAGCAGGTAAGCATTTGAAGAAGGCAGGGGATTAAATGCGGGTCTCTGCAATTCACCATAGGGAATAGCCTGGAATGGACCGTTAAAGTCATCCTGAAGACGGTCAAATTCAACGTTCATCATATAGGCGAGTGTCCATCCTGCTGCATCATAAGGTGCGACCGGCGGACCTCCTTCATATTTAAAATCATTAGGATGGTCCTGGGGTTCAAACATATCCAGGACATGAGGCCTGAAAGCCTGGTTAGTTTTAACAATATATGAGCCCTTCAGATATTTTTTGCCTGCTACACTGAAATCTTCGCTTGCTTTATGCACCAGAATACCTGTCCGAAGGAGCGCATTTACAAATTTTATAGCAGTCGGAAAGTCATCCTGTCCCGCAGGAATAATATATCCCCTTGCATCCCTTGTAGCAGGATCGTGCATTATTGTATCAAAATACTTAGAAGGAATAATTTGGCTGCCACTGGATTTTGCAGCCGGCTGATCTTTCAGGTAGGCCTGATTGATAGCTTCCACTTTATTAGGTGAAAGGCCCCATGTATCCTTACTACCCCTGTTGATTGAGTTTTTACCCATCAGATAAATATTATACAAAAGTTCATCACGATAGCGGACTGCATAATTTAACACGGCGTAATTAAGTGATACAGAATAATCAATCGACTGCCGGAAATGCCATTTTTGCGGGGTTACCGGAAAGGTTGTCCCCCCGTTTGGGATAAGCCTGTTCGGAACCAGAGGGATTTCACTAGGATTTGGCCCCCCGATAGTTTCGGTGAGCAGGCCGATCATGTTATGAAAATAGGTGGTAGTGCGGAGACCGCCATTATACCAGGTGGAAAACACGGAGCCGTATTTCTGAGTATAACCCGGCTTATTTTCAGCATTAAGACGGTTGTTCATAGCTGCGCCTAATGCATCTATACTCGTCATAATGATAGGGTCAAAAACATAATTGAATGGATCGCGGTACGGTGCACCCGCTACAATTGAACCATCAGGGCCTGCCTGATGATGATTGTACATGATCTGAGGGATCCATTCAATAAAAAGCTGACGACCAATGTTCTGGGTTTCTTTAAGATTGAGCATAAAGAAATCGCGATTGTTATCATGGCCTGCATATTTTTCATACAAGCGCGGTAAATATTTCAGGGAACGTTTTTCCGGCGTTTTCTCACGCATATACCAGTTGCTGACAAGTTCCTGTCCATCAGGATTGGCATGGGTCATAAGAATAATCGTATTATCGAGGATACGCATAGTTTCAGGATCAGTGCGGCTGCTCAGCTGCCAGAGAGTTTCTATCAGCTGGTGAATACCTAAAGTCTCGCTCGCATGCAAACCTCCGTCTATCCATACCACTGCTTTACCTTTTTCAGCCAGAGCTTTTGCCTCTTCTGCATTCAGCCCTTCCGCACGAGCCAGCTTGCGGGAGATGTCCTTATAGTATTCTAACTTACTTAGGTTTTCCGGGGAGGATACAATAAGCATATATTGTGTTCTGCCCTCTTCAGTTTGGCCGATATCAACAAGTTTTATCCGGTCTGATGTGGAAGCCAGTTTCTTAAAATAAGCCTCCGTTTGTGTATTTGTAGCTAACCGATAATCATCACCTATTGAAAATCCGAAATGGTCCCTCGGGGATACCTGTGCAAAGAGATTATGGATTAAAAATAAAAAGCTGATGAGAAAGTAAAACTTGCGCATGGTTTTTGGTCTAAAGGAGATGCAAGTTAATAAACAGCCATAAATTGTTACCGGATGAGAAAGATAAGTGCTCTGAAGATCCTTAAAGCTTAAGC
Source organism: uncultured Sphingobacterium sp. (assembly GCA_964358565.1). Taxonomy (GTDB): domain Bacteria; phylum Bacteroidota; class Bacteroidia; order Sphingobacteriales; family Sphingobacteriaceae; genus Daejeonella. The sequence continues at coordinate 3,380 of CAYHRC010000107.1, forward strand.
TTTAAAATAACATTTCATTTGGCGGTTTGATCCCCTTCATTCTAAGGTATATGGTGGTCTGTGCACGATGATGTGTCTGATGCTCGAATGCTTTATTCAGCCAGCCAAACTGCGTTGCTTCAAAGTTGCCCCGCTTTACTACATTGTCCATTTTAGAGCTATCCATATTCTTTAATGCCTCTATGGCAAAATCATATGACTCAAGCACAACCTGACTAAGGGCAGCTTTAGTTTTATATTCTTCGATCTTTTCGAGGGTCTTTCCCTGAAATATCGGCGTTTCCCCGGTGCCGTTAGCAATCAGTCCTACAGTACCCTGAGACATATGCAGCATTTGTTCAGCAAAACTGCGAACATCTGGACTTGGCTTAAA
>CAYHRC010000107.1:3762-8459 GCA_964358565.1 uncultured Sphingobacterium sp.
TTAAAATTCATGCCATCCTCTGGCATAGCATCCAGATATTCTTTAGTGTATGATTTTGCTCTTTCCCAGTCGGCTATCAGATGCGCTTTTACACTTTCATTTGAAAGTCCCTGGCCAATGACCGAATTACTCATCAGAATAATTCCGCAGATACATAAAATCGATTTTAAACTTTTCATATTTAATGAGGATTAGCTTAATAAATTTCCAGCCAGATCAACGCGCACATTATAAGGCTGAAGATACCTGTCGGCAAGGACCGCAAATTCCTTCCTTGTAATAGGTCTTTTAGGATCAAACTCACTGCTGAATTTAAAACTTTCTTTCCATCCACTTTTTATTTCTCTTTCCAGCTCTTCGCCTCTTGCTGCCGTGAATTTAAAAAGGCTGATCGCATCCTCAATTGTCATGATTTGTTTTTTGTTATCAGCAAACCAGATCTGGCTTCTGGAATAAAATTCGCGCATTGGAGCACGAAGTTCTTCAGGACTTATGGTGCCCGCCGTGTCAAACCTGATTGTATTCAAACTTCCTTCTTTGACGACAGCCGATCTCAGTAATCCGCTTAGTCCGACACGCTGAAATGCCAGGGCATTAGGGTCATTGAATTGAATATCAGAAAAGGGGATAAGCCTTGCATGAAAGGCCAATAATTCTCCTTGTACAACCCTGACATTGATATTCTTTGTTGTGGTTTTAAAAAATGCACAATAGGATGCTATGGTTCCTGCCGCCTGTCCGACAGACATACCTACTGTTTTAACGGAGCCCACTTTCGCCGGAACTAATACCAGGTTTTCCTCTGTAGCGGGGATCAGTGCACCCAGGGGAATAATAAATACTGAACGTTCGTCATTAGTTGGCTCTGAATACCCCAAAGCAACTGCACTGCGGTACAATTTATTTTCAAAAGGATTAGAGCTTGTTCCCGGGCTGACCATCGTTTTTGTAATGTCAATTTTTAATAAAGACGCTACCGAAAGGTTTTGAGTTGCATCAACCACCACATCGGCCTTGATCTTTTGACCGCCTTTAAGCCTGACCTCCCATCCTTTCCCATCCTTTTCAATTTTATTTATAGCATTATTTAGTGTCACCGTTAAATTTTTAACGGTATCAGTCATGCTTTTTACTAACTGTGAAGCCTCTTTGAGATTTAGAGGGGCGAGTATTGAATCCTTGGAAGCAGATTTTTTTTTGACTTTAGAAGTATAATAATTTTTAATCTTCTCAAGGTAAGGAAGGTCTTCCTCTGAAAATCCGGCACTTATAGCCGGAGATTGGGTTAAAAGAATTGTTTTTGCACCGGAGCGGGCAGACTGGATAGCAGCTGAAATACTGCCTGAAGTATTGCCAACAACAAGAACTCCTGTTTTAATAGTTTGGGCTTGTAAATTAAAGCTAATTCCAAGGAGTATAAGAAATGCGGAAATATGTCTGATCATCATAATATTTATATGGGTGAATTTACTGTTTCTTTCAGTAAATTTATCGGTTACCCTCACAGAAATTATTATGAAACTCTTAAACAGCAGAAATAGTATCGTTGGATTGTTATGTCTTTTAAGTTTTACACTTGGAGGATTTATTGCCGGAAAGGCCGGTGAAGAAAAGATTACAATTGCATTGGTTGAACAGGCAGAGCGACTCCTTGGGCTTGATTTTACAAGTGCAGAGGCAGATTCCATGCTGGATAATCTAAACAGTCAGCGGAAAAGTTTTGCTGAATTACGTAAAATCAACATCCCCAATTCTGTTTCCCCGGCTCTTATCTTTAACCCGCTCCCGGTAAATTACGTCTTTCCGGATCGTTCAAATACCTTTCAGGTTTTATCGGGGCCAAACATGAAGCTTAGTGAAAATAAACAGGATATGGCTTTTTATACGGTTCAGGAGCTTGCCAGCCTGCTCCGCACAAAGCAAATATCCTCGGTTGAATTGACACGCTTCTTTATTGACCGGTTAAAAAAGTACGATCCTGCTTTACAATTTAGCATAACGATTACTGAAGAACGTGCTATGAAGCAGGCAAGGACAGCTGACGCGGAAATTGCTGCCGGAAAATACCGCGGAATTTTACATGGAATACCATTTGGGGTTAAAGATCTTTTGGCAACTATGGATTATAAAACAACCTGGGGATCGGTAGCTTTTAAAGACCAGGTGATCGATGCGGATGCCACAGTAATCAGCCGCCTGGAAAATGCCGGTGCGGTTTTGATAGCAAAATTAAGCATGGGCGAACTTGCAATGGGAGATGTATGGTTTGGAGGAAAAACAAAGAACCCCTGGGATATTACACGAGGTTCAAGCGGCTCTTCAGCCGGCTCCGCATCAGCTGTGGCCGCAGGTTGTCTGCCTTTCGCTATTGGATCTGAAACCCTTGGCTCTATAATTTCTCCTTCAACAGAATGCGGTACCACCGGATCAAGACCTACTTTCGGACGCATAAGCAAGTATGGTGCGATGGCTTTAAGCTGGAGCATGGATAAACTGGGACCTATAACCCGCAGCGTGGAAGATTGCGCTGTTGTATTTAATGCTATCCAGGGGCCCGACGGCAAGGATTTAAGCGTCATTTCGGCTCCCTTTAGCTATACTTCTCCTTCCGGATTAAATCTAAAAGGAATTCGTATTGGATATTTAAAATCTGAATTCGAAAGAAAATATGCTAATCATTCAAATGATAGTGTAACACTCAGCAAGCTGATTGGGATGGGGGCTGAACTGGTACCTCTTGAACTTCCTGATTTGCCCTATAATGATATGCGTTTCGTTTTATCAGCGGAAGCAGGGGCTGCTTTCGAACAATTGGTGCTGAGCAACAGGGATGATCTTCTGGTTCGCCAGAACAAAAGTGCATGGCCTAATACATTCAGGTCAGCGCATTTTATACCCGCTGTAGAATACATTCAGGCTAACCGGCTCAGAACTTTATTAATAGAGCAGCTAAACGTAAAAATGAAAGAAGTTGATCTGTTTATTGCACCTGCTTTCGGTCGCAATCTTTTAGCAACAAATTTAAGCGGACATCCCTGTGTGGTTTTGCCAAATGGCTTCAGAAATGGCTTGCCTGGCAGCATTACTTTCACGGGTAAACTGTTTGGTGAAGGGAAACTGTTGCAAGTGGCTCAGGCTTATCAGAAAGCAACAGACTTCAACAGGAAGCATCCCACTATGAATTTTTAACCAATTAAGCTTGATCAATGAAAAGCCGAAACCCCTGGCGCTGTATGTTTTCTCGGCTTCTAATTCAACAGTGCAGAATATCATCAGAAGAACCTCCGCCGGCGGGACTTGCATAAATGATGTAGTTTTACATATTTCAAATCCCTACCTTCCCTTTGGCGGGATTGGCAGCAGCGGGAACGGAAGTTCTCATGGCTTTTTTGGATTTAAGGCCTTTTCGCATGAAAGAGGTATTATGTTTCAATCCCGCCTGGATTTGACTAAACTGGTTTATCCTCCCTACCGGGACAAATACGGGCTCTTAAAATGGATAAAAAAAATAATGTAGTTCTTCATGATTAAGGTATTACACCTGTTTCCCAAACTCAATGTTTTACTCATGGAAGTTCTGGATCAGCTGCAGCCTCAGCAATGGGATAAGGCTACCATCTGTAAGGAATGGACTGTAAAAGATATTGCAGCACATTTACTGGATGGGGCTTTAAGGAGGCTATCAGCCGGACGTGATGGCTACCCGCTGAAAACGTCAAATATTAATTCTTATCAGGATCTGCTTGAGCATTTAAATCGTTTAAATGCTGATTGGGTAAAAGCCTATGGAAGAGTGAGTCCGCAAATACTCAGGAAGCAGCTTTATACCATACAAAATGAGCTTTATGAATATATGCTCGGCTTAGATCCTGACGCAGCAGCTTTATTCCCTGTGTTCTGGGCAGGGGAGGAAAGATCATCAAACTGGCTTGAGATAGCCCGTGAATACACAGAGCAATGGCTGCATCAACAGCAGATCCGGCAGGCAGTAGGTGCACAATCGCTTCTGGGAACAGAATTGTATCATCCTTTTCTAAAAATTTGTATGCAGGCTCTGCCTTTTCATTATAAAGAGATCCAGGCTGTTTCCGGAACTTTAGTGACTATCGGGATTGTTGGTGAGGCAGGAGGGAGCTGGTCTGTTATCAGAACTGAACAAGGCTGGGAATTTAGCGACTCAGGCAGGCCGGCAGACGCTCAGATCTATATTGATCAAAACATAGCGTGGATGCTTTTTTCTAAAGGGATGGATATTAATGAAAGCGCTCAGTTCTGGCAAATAATCGGGGATCATTCACTAGGGATCCACGCATTAAATATGTCACCCTTTATGGTAATTAAAAATTAATCTGACTGATATGCATGGCATGGTGAACATCATTTAGCTCATATCAACCAAACAAAACACAACCACGGGATGAAATAAAAAAACCCGTCCGGAGCCGAACAGGGTTTCTAACATTGTTAGGGGTATTAATTAATTAATTAGCTTGTGCTTTGGCTTCAGCTTTCAATTTTTCGTTTGCAACGATCACAATTTCAACACGACGGTTTTGAGATCTTCCTGTTTCGCTTGTGTTACTGGCAATTGGTTCAGTTTCACCTCTTCCTTCTGTTGTCAAACGGGAAGAACTAATTCCCTGTGACTGAGTGTATGCTTTAACTGCGGCTGCACGGCGTTCTGACAAACGGTAGTT
>CAYHRC010000108.1:0-8436 GCA_964358565.1 uncultured Sphingobacterium sp.
CCCGATTATTCGGACGTTAATACGTTGGGACACCTATGATTAACGGAGACGCACAATTATGGATTATACAAATTATCAAAAGCCCATTTATCCGGATTATCTGCAATGTATTGACGGATATTATTTAATTCTCTCTCATTCCGGATTATCCGGTCATAATACCCGTTTTGCCATGCAAAATCAATGTTATTTTGATTTGCATATCTTTTAAAAGATGATTTAAAGCTTCTGATTACGGAGCCTAAATTTTGAGATTGTGATCCGAACTTGTTTGATGTCCTTTTGATTTATCAGGTTTATTGAAAAATAAGATTCCATGAAGATGGTTTGGCATAATTATAAACTCATCTAATTCAATAAACGGAAAATGTAAAGGTATCTGTAACCAATATTCATTTGCAATGTTTCTTATCAGGCTGGCCTGTCCAAAAAAACAAATTTTGTCTTTTGTGCAAATGGTCACATAGTAAAATCCATGTGAACCATAATCATATCCTATTAACCGTGCGGATGGGATTCTGTATTTATTCCGAAATTTATTCATGTAGAGACGGATAATTAACAGTCTCATTAAAATGGGAAATCATAGTGAATTTAGAAAACAAAGTTAGGGAATGGTAATGGATTATGCGTCTGGCGCATAATCATAAGACGCACAATTGTGCGTCTTATGATGTCATAAATGACTTCGGTTGTTCTGACACGCATAATTTATCCGGAGACGCACAATTGTGCGTCTCTACGTTTTAAAATGAGACGGATAATTATCCGTCTCTACAGATTAAATAAATGATTTTACAGCCCGCAGCATCTCCCTTTTACCCGGGGCTCCGGGAGCTTTTTCAACCGAAAAGCCCAGCGCTTTCATTGATCGTTTCAGGTTGCCTGTTATTGCATAGGTCACAAAAACGCCGCCTGGTTTTAAAAACTTACTTATTTTGGCAAGGGTCTCATGACTCCACATTTCAGGCTGGTGGACAGCAGCAAAAGCATCGAAATAAATGATATCATAACGCTTGTGAGTTTCAAAATCAAGGACTTTAGTGCAGGATATTGTAAGCAAACAATAAGGATCGACTGCAACTTCACTTTTGAGCGCTGAACTATATTTTTCCTGAAATGAATGCCAGAGCTCTGAAGAAATGTACTGGCCGTAATCTGTATCACGGATCATATCCGCACTCAGGGGATAAGCTTCGATACCCGTATATTCCAGCTTCATCTTATTTGCTGAGGCATGATCGGCAGAGAGTAAAAAGTTCAGTCCTGTTCCAAAACCAACTTCAAGAATACTTACCTCCGGTGGATTTTTACTTTCGAGGAAATATTTCAGGCCCGAGTTTAAAAATACATGCCTGCTTTCCTGTAAAGCGCCATGCCGGGAATGATAATGCTCTCCAATTTGATTATTGTAAATGGTTTTGGAGCCATCAGAAGTAAGGCTAAAGCTTAAGGGATTCATTTGTTTGGTTTTGAATTGATGACGTATGACAAGGAGCCGGTCAATATCCTGCACAAGGACGTTCTTAATTTACTTTCGAACCACGATCAACCCAGCGGCTCAGGGCTTTATCATAAGTATGGATCTCTGAAGTTTGAACGCCATTTCGTTTATATACCGGGTTTCGCTCATTTATCCATTCAAATATACCACCATAAAGGTTATAAACATTCTTATAACCAGCAGCAAGCAATTTGCCGGCTATTTTTTCGCTTCTGCTGCCCACGGTGCAGTATAGAACCACATTGGCATCCATTGGAATATCATATATTGTACGCATATCAAACCAGATATAACCGACATGCCGTGCATTTTTTAAGTGGCTGACATCATATTCTTCTTCTTCACGGGTGTCAAGTATATACATGTTTTGTTTATCCATCTTTATAAGATCTGCAACTGATATCAGAGGAGCAGTAAGTTCATATATGCTATCAAGCATGAGCTTAAATTCCGGATTTTTAATCTGAGCAGAAATACTGTTCGCAAACAAAAAAAATATAATAAATAAATACCTGCGCATTCTTTAAATTCAATTAATTCCCTGAAGGAATTTAAATTCTGATTATTTATAACTTGAAAACAGGGCAATTGGCAATTGTTGTACTGATTGCTTTCCTGAAGCCTTATCATGCAAAATTAGTGAGCCGAAATTAATTTCTAAAATTATGGGTCACTATAATACCATACATCCCACCATCCTGGATACCTATTCTAATGCTACTGAATACTCTCTGCTGTAAAACAGCCATGCTATTAATGAAATTAAGGGTGATAAAAGAATAAAAAAAACCTTTGTTTGAAAATACACAAACAAAGGGTTTTTAAACTGTTTTTTAATGAAGACTACCAGATCCTGATCCGGTCTTCTGGTTTTTTATATAATTTGTCGCCAGGCTGCACATTAAATGCTTTATACCAGGCATCCATATTGACTGGCGCTCCAATGGTCCGGTATGGGCCCGGAGAATGAGGATCGGTAACAATAAGTTGTGCTGCGGTTTCATTTAAAATATTTCCTTTCCAAACCTGTGCCCATGATAAAAAGAAACGCTGATCAGATGTAAAGCCATCAATTTTTACATTACTTTGGCCCTGTTTGGTCATTTTAAATGCTTCATAAGCCGCATTTAAGCCTCCAAGGTCGCCGATATTCTCTCCAAGGGTAAGTTTTCCGTTTACCTTCAAAGTATCCAGAACGATATATGCATCATATTGTTCCTGAAGTGCTTTCGCTTTCGCTTTAAAGCGTGTCTGATCTTCTTCCGTCCACCAGTTGCGCAGGGTGCCGTCTTTGTCATACTGGCTTCCTGAATCATCAAAACCATGTGAAATCTCGTGACCAATTACAGCGCCAATTCCACCATAGTTAACTGCATCATCTGCATTTGGATCAAAGAATGGAAATTGAAGTATACCTGCAGGGAATACGATCTCATTATTCACAGGATTATAATAGGCATTAACAGTTGGAGCTGTCATTCCCCAGCGTGTTTTGTCAACAGGTTTACCAAGCTGATTTACCATTTCTGTATAAGACCAGGCGTCTGCATTCCTGAGATTTTGGAAGAACGACTTACTATTTATGTCAAGTCCCTCATAGTTTTTCCATTTATCCGGGTACGCTATTTTTGGAGTAAAGGCATGTAATTTATCCAGTGCTTTTTGTTTGGTTACATCCGTCATCCAGTCAAGGTTTTTAATCCTGATCTCATAAGCTTTAACAAGGTTAATTACCAGTTCCTTCATTCTCGCTTTAGCTTCAGGCTTAAAGTATTCTTTCACATATAACTGACCTAAAAGATCACCTACTGTGCCATCAGTTAATGATGATATGCGCTGCCAACGAGGTGTTTGTACTTTCTGACCAGTTAAAACTTGTGCAAAAGCAAAGTTTGCATTCACAAAATCGGAACTAAGATATGGTGCTGAACTCTTGAGAACATTCCATTGCAGATATGTTTTAAGGTCGTTAACAGGTGTTGTTCCCAGCAGCTTATTCAGTTCTGCAAAGAAAGCAGGCGAATTTACCAGGAGTGTATCCTGACCTTTCACTTTCATCACAGGTAATAAGGACTGCCAGTTTAAGTTCGGAGTACTTTTGCTGAAATCGGCGACAGAAAATTTATTGTATGTTTTATAGGGGTCACGCATTTCAACTCTGCTCATCTGAGCTGCTGCCAGAACTTTTTCAAAATTGAAAATCGTTTCTGCATTTTTTACAGCTTCAACCTGCGGGGTTCCCGACAGTGTGAAAAGCTTAACTATGTAATTTTTATAAGCTTCCCGGATCTTTGAACTACGGGCGTCGTTTTTCAGATAGTAATCCTGGTCAGGTAGAGTGGTACCACCCTGACTAAGCTGAGGAACCATATTTTTGACATTTTTACGGTCCTGACCAACATAAAACCCGAAAAATGGTGAGCTGGCGCCGTATGTCCTCATAAGTGCAGCATGATTAATAATGCCATTCAGATCAGAAACAGTCTGTATCTTTTCAAGATCGGCTTTAATTGGGCTAATGCTCAGCTTCTCAATGGTTAAACTATCCATTCCTGCAGTGTAGAAGTCCCCTACACGCTTTTCTACAGATCCGGGAGCGACTGATTTATTGTTTATTGCCTTATTAAGAATTGTTTTAACCGCGTTAATATTAAAATCGCGTAATTGGTTGAAGCTTCCCCAGCGGGTTTCTTTTGCCGGTACAGGATTGTTTTTTATCCAGGTACCACTGGCATAAGTATAAAAATCATCACCCGGTTTTGCACTCAGGTCCATATTTGATTTGTCGATGAAAACGGTTTTGCTGACCGGTTTTGAATCATGCTGCGCTGTGGCATGCAAGGAAATAAGAATTGCTGCCCCAAACAGCATTACTTTAAAATACTTTATGTTCATTTTATTTAATTGGTTAGAAAAAACAGATCGTGAAATTACAGTAATTTACATTAAGAAAGAATAATGATTTTTTGACCTATTTATTGAACCAATAAATGATACGTCCCAACCTGAGATAGTCGAAGAAAAAGCTTGATATTTTACTGATGGAGTTGATTTTCATATTCAAAATGCAATCGTTTTATAATAACTTAAAACGGATGCAATTATTGTAACAGGTTCAAATTCCAGTAATTTAAACAGGCGGTGCCGGATAGCCATTTCTGAAAAAATTTTTCGATCAAATTCCCGCAGGCTGCATTCAAAAAATATCCCTTAAAAACGTATTTTTACACTTTTTAATATTTCTTTTAGCAAATGAGCATTCCTAAAACGTACAATCCAAGGGAAACAGAAGATAAATGGTATAAATACTGGATGGAGCAGAAATTTTTTCGCTCCACCCCGGATGACCGGGAACCATATACCATTGTCATACCTCCTCCAAATGTAACAGGGGTTTTGCATATGGGGCATATGCTAAACAATACGATACAGGATGTTTTGATCCGCCGGGCACGTATGCAGGGCAAAAATGCCTGCTGGGTTCCGGGTACTGATCATGCTTCCATAGCTACAGAAGCTAAAGTTGTAGCCATGCTCAAAGAAAAGGGCATTGAAAAAAAGGATGTCAGCCGCGAGGAATTCTTAAAATACGCCTATGAGTGGAAGGATAAATACGGAGGTATAATTCTGAAGCAGCTTGAAAAACTGGGGGCTTCATGCGATTGGGACCGCACCCGTTTCACTATGGAAGAGGACCTTTCGGAAGCGGTTATCGATGCATTTATTCATTTGTATAAAAAGGGCTGGATCTACCGGGGAATCCGAATGGTTAACTGGGATCCGAAAGGTAAAACTGCTGTTTCTGATGAGGAAGTGATTCGCAAAGAGGTAAATCAGAAATTATATTATATCAGGTATACCATTCAGAATCCGGATTCGGGCAATCCTGATCACCTTACTGTAGCAACTACCCGCCCTGAAACGATCATGGCTGATACGGCAATTTGTATAAATCCAAATGATGTAAGGTTTGGACATCTTAAAGGTAAACGTGTTTATATTCCTTTGATCAACAGAGATATACCTGTGATTGAGGATGAGTATGTAGACATGGAATTCGGTACAGGCTGCCTGAAAGTTACCCCTGCACATGACCTTAATGATTATGAACTGGGTTTGAAGCACAAGCTGCCTGTTATTGATATTTTAAATGATGATGGCACACTGAATGAAAAAGCTGTTATCCTGGTAGGCGAAGACCGCTTTGCAGCAAGGAAAAAGGTAGCTCAGATGCTTGAGGAAGCCGGGCATCTTGAAAAAGTTGAAGATTATAAATCACAGATCGGCTTTTCTGAACGCACTGATGCGGCCATTGAGCCCAAGCTTTCCATGCAATGGTTCTGCAAAATGTCTGAAATGTCTGAACCGGCATTGAATTACGTGTTGAACGGGGAGGTCAAACTTATTCCTGAGAAGTTTATCAATACCTATAAACATTGGATGGAGAATGTAAAGGACTGGTGTATCAGCAGGCAGTTATGGTGGGGACAAAGGATCCCGGCATGGTATAATGAGAAAGGGGAGTGGGTTGTTGCAAAAAGCCGTGAAGATGCAATCAAAGAGTTTAAAATTCAATATCCGGCTTCCGGATTTGATGATATCCGTCAGGATGAGGATGTAGTGGATACCTGGTTCTCATCGTGGCTCTGGCCCATATCCGTGTTTGATGGTTTTAAGGATCCGGATAATGCCGATATAAACTACTACTATCCTACCAACGACCTGGTTACAGCACCTGAGATACTTTTTTTCTGGGTAGCAAGGATGATCATGGCCGGGCATGAATTCCGTGGACAGGCACCGTTCAAAAACGTATACCTTACCGGAATAGTTCGTGATAAACAGGGCCGTAAGATGTCAAAATCATTGGGAAATTCTCCGGATCCGATTGAGCTTATAGAAAAATATGGTGCCGACGGGGTAAGGGTTGGCATGCTTCTATGCTCGCCTGCAGGGAACGACCTCATGTTTGATGAATCGTATTGCGAACAGGGCCGGAACTTTGCTAATAAAATATGGAATGCTTTCAGGCTTGTAAAAGGCTGGGAAGTTGACGAGGCCCTTGAGAGTAAAAATAGGCAGGCTATTACCTGGTTCGAAAGCGCATATAACCAGGCACTGACCGAAATTGAAGATAATTATAAGCAATATCGTTTGTCAGAGGCTCTTATGGGGATCTATAAGCTTGTTTGGGATGATTTCTGTTCCTGGTATCTGGAAATGATCAAACCGGTTTATCAGCAGCCGATTGACCGGGAGACTTATCAGATCACTATTGACTTTTTTGAAAGAATAATAAAGCTGCTGCATCCATTTATGCCATTCCTTACCGAAGAATTATGGCATGAAGACCTGTTCGCTGAGCGTTCCGAAAAAGATTGCTGTATAGTAGCTCCTTACCCAACAGCAGGAAACATTAACGCCGGTCTTTTAAAGGATGTAGAGGTGATCAAACAAGTGATTTCCGAGATCAGAAATATCAGGAATACAAAACAAATTTCTCCCAGGGAGGCCCTGCCGCTGGATATAAAAGTAAATACCTCTATAAATTATACTGAGTACCTGAATATCATTTATAAGCTTGCAAATATAAGTGAATCCGAATTTGTGACTGAAGCGGTGGCGGGAGCTGCTACATTCATGGCAGGGAAGGATGAATTCTTTATCTCACTGGCAAATAATATAGATGTTGGGGCGGAAAAGGAACGACTTGAAAAAGAGATTGATTACCTCAATGGTTTTTTAAGGTCTGTTGATGCCAAACTCTCCAATGAGCGTTTTGTGCAGAATGCGAAACTTGAAGTGATTGAAAATGAACGGCGTAAGAAGAACGACGCTTTGTCAAAAATAATGATCCTTGAAGCAGGTCTTCGGGCTTTACAGCGCTGACAGAATTCCAAATGCTGACAGGGTTCCACACCTGTCAGCATTATAAGATTTATTTAACAAGCAACCAATGTCCTGATCTTTTCTTTTATTTCCCAGCGGGTTTGTTCGTTCCTGATCACTTTCAGGTTTACTAAATGAACCTGTTCATTGGTATGAATTCTAAGCTCACAAAGTCTTGTGCTGATATGTGTTATATCTTTAGCACATATCTTAACGATTTCCTCGTTTTCAGTATCGAAATAATTCAGGCTTTCTTCAGTGATCTCAATAAAGGGCATTCGAAGCCTTTTGCGGATGATCATCAGCAGAATAGACAGGAATACTAATCCGAAACACACATTCACTAAGATCAGCGTTAATGAATAAAAGTAAAAAGTAACTGCTAATGTATCTAAAACCAATAATGACAAAAATACCTTTGAATACATCCAATAGCTTTTATCATTGCCTGAGGAGCGATAATGATTGATGTGATGTTGATAAGTCATGATTTTTTTGTTTTTTGTTTCTTATTAACGTATAAATACTGTATAAGGTTATAATCTTATTACGTATAAATACTGTGAAAGGTTATATCAAAAAACGACTTATTTTCTCATCATTTTAACAGCATCCTCCGCCTGGTGTACAGCATGCCACTTCGACAGGTTTTTGAGCAAACACACTGATACTGAATATCCCCATTGAACCTGACTTAAACGAAGAAAGTTCTTCCGGGGATAAGTAATTAGCCAATATATCATCAGGAATAACAATCACTTTTTCCTTTTGAATTTTGATGTTTGTAAAGCCGTTTTTTCTGATGAGATCCAGGTATGTTTCTTTCTGAATTGCTCCTGCAACACAACCTGCATACATCTCAGCAGCATCCTGAAGTTTTGCTGGTAAATCGCCGGTTAAGACTACATCAGAAATGCTGAAATGTCCACCTGGCTTCAATACTCTCATGATCTCATTAAATACTGCGCTCTTATTCGGAACAAGGTTCAATACGAAGTTGCTTACTATATCATCTGCAGTATTAGCTGATACTGGAATACTTT
>CAYHRC010000109.1:0-8409 GCA_964358565.1 uncultured Sphingobacterium sp.
ATGTTATGATACGAACCTAAACGTGATGCTTTAAAAGCTGTATCCCGTTTTGGTGAGTGCAAATATAGACAGAAAAGCAATTCCAACAAGTATTTTTTATTTTTTTTGATGCTTTCAGCCTAAGCTATTGTTAATCAGCATATCTGCGATAAGATCCTGTTCATATCCTTTCGATGCTGCATAACGGCTTAGGAGATAACGAAGCTTAAAAGGATCTTTCTCACGGATGGTATCAGACTTTTTCTCCAGCAGCTGCCTGAGCTTTGCAGCATAATCATCAGTATCGATTAATTTTAGAGATTTAGCAATAAGCTTGTCGGGTACGCGCTTTATTTTCAGTCCCTGTTTGATCTTTATCCGGCCCCAGCCTTTGATCCTGAATTTTCCAAGCGTATAGGCCAGAGCAAAACGTTCTTCATTTAAAAAGTTCAGCTCGATCAGTTCCGATATGATCTCTTCAACCTCCTTTGAATGCAGACCCCATTCATAAAGCTTATTTCGCAACTCAAACTGCGATCTTTCCTGGTAGGCGCAATAGTTTTCGGCCTTTACTTTAGCCTGCTCTCTGCTAAAAACTTTTGGAATGGGTTGTTCGTTTCTCAAAGCGATGAAATATCGTAAATATTTAAGAGTATTCTTTAAAATTTAGTGAAATTCGCAAGGTATGAACCACATCCTTTATCCGGTAGAAGAACTCATAAGTGCTATGAATGCAAAAGCATTTGTACAAGTTAAAGATGCCTCTGTGAGGACCCTTCTAACCGATAGCAGGAGGCTTACTGATATGAGGCATGGGCTATTCTTTGCCTTAAAAGTTCTCAGGGATGGGCACCACTTCATTGCTGATGCCTATAAAGGAGGGTTAAGGAGTTTTGTGATTTCTGATCCGGATTTCGATCATCAACAATTTAAGGATGCAAACTTTTACCTCGTCAACGATACCCTTGAGGCCCTGCAGGCATTGGCTGCTTTTCACCGCGCAAAATTTGAATACCCGGTTATCGGTATCACAGGTAGTAATGGCAAAACAATAGTCAAAGAATGGCTGTATCAGCTTCTTGCATCCGAAAATAATATTGTGCGCAGCCCGAAAAGCTATAATTCGCAGATTGGTGTGCCGCTTTCGGTGTGGGAAATGAATTCGGAGAATGATCTGGCCATATTTGAAGCAGGTATATCCAGGACCGGAGAAATGGACAAACTTGCTCCTGTTATCCGGCCAACGATAGGTATCCTGACAAATATAGGTGAAGCGCATAAGGAAGGTTTCGCATCTATAAATGAAAAAATAAGGGAAAAACTAAAGCTTTTTGAAGGGGTGGACCTTTTTATTTATTCATCCAAATACCTCGATCAGTATGAAGGGGAGATCCCTGGAACAAATAAATTTACCTGGGCATACCGTGAAAAGGGAGACCTGGAAGTTTTTGATGATGAGGTGCTGGAAGAAAAATACCAGTTCCTTCGTGCCCGCTTCAATGGTGTCGAAGTGGAAGCTGTAATACCATTTACCGATCAGGCATCTATTGAAAACGGTATTATTTGCTGGGCAACCCTGCTCGCGATGGGATATGTGCCTGAAGAGGTGGACAAAAGGCTCGAAAAGCTTCTTCCTATAGGTATGCGGTTGCAACTTAAGAATGGTATAAATAACTGTTCTGTCATTGATGATTCCTATAGCCTGGATCTTTCATCGTTAGCGATAGCTCTCGACTTTTTAAAACAGCAGAAACAGCACTTGCGTCGTACCCTGATCCTTTCCGATATTCCCGGTCCGGAATCAGAAGAGGTCTATGAACAGGTGAAGCACATGATTGAAAATAAGTCTGTAGACAGGTTGATCGGTGTAGGAGAGGTTATCAGCAGGTATGGGGCAGACTTTCCCTGCGATACTGAGTTTTTCACTGATACTGAAAACTTGATAGAGAATTTCCGCTCGCTCAAATTCGGAAATGAGACCATCCTTCTGAAGGGGGCAAGAGCTTTTGGTTTTGAAGCTATCAGTCATTTGCTGACGCAAAAGGTGCATGAAACCGTTCTTGAGATCAACCTGAACGCCCTGGAGCATAACCTGAATTATTATAAGGCACAGTTAGAGCCGGGAATTAAGATTATGGCCATGGTCAAGGCCTTTTCGTATGGAAGCGGAAGCTATGAAATAGCCAACCTACTTGAATTCAATAAAGTTGATTATTTAGCTGTAGCTTATGCAGATGAGGGTGTGTCTCTGCGCAAAGCGGGTATAAGCATGCCGATCATGGTGATGAGCCCGGATGAAATGGCCTTTGAGGCTATCATAGAGAATAAACTCGAACCCGAAATTTATAGTTTAAGGATATTAAAAGAGTTCATTGAGTTCCTGAACCGTAAGAACCTTGAGAATTACCCGGTGCATATTAAGCTTGATACCGGAATGCATCGTTTGGGATTTATGGAGAATGAGGTTGATGAAATGCTTGAATTATTAGCCGGGACCACAAGGCTGCATATTCAAAGTGTGTTCTCTCACCTGGTGGCAAGTGAGGATCCCATGCATGATGATTTCACCAGAAAGCAGATAGATCTTTTTGCAAGGTTGTCTGATCAGATCAGGAGCATGTTCACTTATCCCATTATCAGGCACCTGGACAATACTTCAGGCATCAGCCGCTGGCCTGAAGCCTTTTTTGATATGGTGCGCCTTGGGATTGGCCTTTACGGGATTGATCTCTCTTTTGGAAGCGATTCTCCTTTGCAAACAGTAACTTCGCTTAAAACTACGATCTCTCAAATCAAGCAGATCCCGGCCGGCGATACAATCGGATATAATCGTGCGGGGAAAATGCCAAATGGGGGTATGATTGCCACTGTAAAAATTGGTTATGCCGATGGGTATAATACTGAACTTGGAAATGGTGTCGGTAAAATGCTTTTAGGAAACAAAGAAGTCCCAACAATTGGTGTAATATGCATGGATATGTGTATGATTGATATAACTGGAATTAATGCAGCTGAAGGCGATGAAGTGTTTGTGTTTAATGATGTTATAAGGGTGCAGGATATTGCAAAACAAATGAACAGAACACCCTATGAAGTACTAACGGGGATATCCCAGCGGGTGAAACGAATTTATTATTATGAATAGGATACTCAGAGCTTTATTTAATTACCTGGTTAGAGGAGCGCTGGTGATATTGCCAGTGGCAGCTGCAGTATTTTTTATTTACTGGGCGGTTTCAAAGGTGGATGCTGCTTTGAATTTGAGTGATTTATTCTGGGTAGATCAGGCAGGAAATCCGATCTATATACCAGGTCTGGGAATCTTAACCATTATTATCATTCTATTGGTGGCAGGAATAGTCGTCACTAATTTCGTTACTGAGCCCATTTACAACTGGTATAATCGCTGGTTAAACAGGCTTCCGATATTCAATGTTATTTATACCTCATTCAAAGACTTTGCCGAAGCATTTGTAGGGGATGATAAAAAGTTTAGTGTGCCTGTTTTAGTTGATGTTAATGGTACCGGTTTAAAGAAGATCGGTTTTCTAACCCAAAAGAATCTCACAAAGATTGGTTTACCCGGAGAGGTTGCCGTATATTTTCCTTTCTCATATTCATTTGCCGGTCAGTTGTGCATTGTGAGTTCAGACCGGATCAAACCACTGAAAATGACCGCGAGCGAAGCCATGAAGTTTATTATTTCTGGTGGGGTAAGCAACCTGGTATAAACCCTTCTGATTTCCTTCTCAGGCTGATTTTTCTTTAATCCGATTGCTGCTTATTTTTTATTTTTTGAACATATGCCCGTCTTTTCTGTTTAATAATTATAACCTTAAAATTAGGAGGAAGTAATATGGCACTAATAAAATTTAATGAAGGGATCACCCGCAGCGGGTTAAATCCAATCAATGACATCTTTGAATCATTCTTCAATGATGCCTACATTTCAGACCGGATGATCTCAAGAGTTCCGGCAGTAAATATCTATGAAACGGAGGGCGACTATCGTTTTGAACTGGCTGCACCGGGTTTAAAGAAAGAAGATTTCAAGATTAACCTTGACAGGAACATGTTGCATATCTGCGTGGAAAAAAAATCTGAGACTAGTGAGGACACAAAACAGTACAATAGAAGGGAGTATAGTTATACATCTTTCGCGCGCTCATTCGCTTTACCTGATTCAGCAGATGATGCACATATTGATGCTGAATATATTGATGGTGTACTGAAGATCAAAGTGGCCAAAAAAGAAGAAGCCAAAATGGCTACCAGACAGATTTCAATAAAATAAGAACTGTATATTATTAATCATTGGAATTCAATGGTCTTTGGTCACTTGCTCAAAGGCCATTTTTTATGCCTTCAATAATGAGAATTCAAGCAATTTTTCCTGCCTTCCCTTTAATCGAACAGTTCAGTCTGTTGCACTGTGTCTGATAGCTTAAAATCTTTGAAGAGGTTCCATTGCGTTTCGTCATGTTTTAAAAGGCTGAAGTGATTCACCCTGAAGTGTCGCTTAAACTTACGATCTTTATATTCTTCCCAGATCTGCGGAAAAATTTCGGGTAATATATCCCGGTAGGCAATGCTCACATGCGGGCGGAATGGAAAATTTTTATTGCCGGGAGGCAGTTTATCGATCTCATTCTTTTTGAATACAGAAGCAATAGCGCTATGAAGCGCAGTGATTCCCTGATTTTTTTTCGCGTGGATTACAACTGCATGCATATCAAAGGCTTCAAAGTTTTCAAGCGTTTGTTCGAAAGCCTTCAAACCGGAGGCTGCTGAAGTCAAAAGTCTTATAAGGTGTTTTTCAAAAGCTTCCTCAACCCTGAAAGGGCGGTATAAGCTGATATGAACAGGAATTTTCAAAGATTTCTGTACCCCAAATTTTTCTGCACATTCCAGCCTGATCTCGTGGATCTGACGGGAGAGATCTTCAGGCGGAAGTAGTGCAAGTAAATATAAATTGGTCATTATAATATTAGTAAAACAAAAATTGATTATTTCGATTTACCCAAAGCAATTTTATATAAAGCTAATCCCATGATCACAAAGAAGATAAATCCCATTACCTGATAGCCGCCAGATCCCAGCGCTCCGGTAAGGTTTTCTTCGATGTTAAGACCGCCCACAGGCCGCGACGTAACTTCAAATGCCATAAAAAATGCATAGATCACACCCATTAATGCGCCGCCGGCAACCAGGCCCGTAGCAAAAAGATTACCCCTGCCCAGCTCTTCCTCCTCACTTTCCTCACCCTTATTTCTTGATCTGCGGTTAACCAATCCTTTAATAGCACCACCGGCAAAGATTGGCAGAGTGGTTGAAAGTGGGAGATAAACACCCACTGCGAATGACAGAGATTTAACACCGCACAGTTCTACCGTCACAGCCAGGAAAACACCAACGAGTACAAATTGCCAGTCGAGGTTAAAGGAAAGTAAACCTTTAATAAGGGTAGCCATAAGGGTTCCCTGCGGGGCAGGATATTTTTCGGTGCCAATCGCATGATGGATCCCCTGTGAGAGCATTTCGGCATTCGGCCTGTCCAGAATGGATAGTGTAACTCCAATGACAACCGCCGAAACAATAGCTCCAACAAATAATGCCAGCTGTTGGTACTTTGGTGTGGCACCGACAATATAGCCGGTCTTGAGGTCTTGCGAGGTTGCACCTGCATTTGCTGCCGCGATGCAGATCATACTGCCCACTACAAGTGCCATAGGCTCATATAACTGGCCTGTCCAGCCTATGCTGATAAATACCAGACAAGTACCCATTAAAGTGGCAATTGTCATTCCTGATACGGGATTTGAAGATGTGCCTATCAGCCCGACAATGCGGCTGGACACGGTAACAAAGAAAAATCCGAATATGATTACGAGAACGCCGATGAGCAATTTATTTACCAGCGAATCGCCCGGAATTTGAGGCAATATTGCCATCAGAACAACCAATGCAATGCTTCCGAAGATCACTGTATTGAAGGAAAGGTCATTATCAGTACGCTTAATCGCTTTTTTTTCATCGGCAGTTTTATTTATAGAAGCCAGACTGGATTTAAATGAAGAGATGATAGTTGGAATCGTTTTCACCAAAGTGATAAATCCTCCTGCTGCAACCGCTCCGGCACCGATCTGTTTAACATAGGCCTGGTAGATTGCAGTAGCCGTATTAGTAAAAGATCCTGTTGCAGGATCCCATCCTCCGGGGCCTCCGGGACTTAATACATCCTTCAAATAACCCAGTTTAACTAGCTGAAGTGCAATAACCGGTCCCGGGACTAAAGTAGCCAAAAGGGGAATCAGTCCCAGCCATGCCAGCACACCACCGGCAACCAGGACACCTGCAATCTTTGGTCCTATAATATAACCCACACCCATATATTCAGGTGTGATCTCACCGTTTATCGTGGCAGATGGAAAGTACTTATTGCTTTGCGCGGTTGCCCAGGCAGGAGCTTCGGCGATAATATGGAAGACCTTTTGCAGGATAGCATAGGCAAAAGCGAATGCTAAACCATAATAAGCTGTTTTTGCAAAATCGCCGCCTTTCTCACCAGCTATCAGTACAGAGGCACAGGCTGTACCTTCAGGATATGGCAGGCTGCCATGTTCGTCAACAATAAGTGATTTTCTTAGAGGGATCATCATGAGGGTACCAAGAATGCCCCCCAGAGCGGCAAGGAAAAATATTGGCCAGTAGGAAAAAAAGGATTCGCTATTGCTGCCGGCAGAAAGAAAAAGGAAACCAGGTAAAGTGAATACAACACCTGCAGCGATTGATTCGCCCGCAGAGCCAGTGGTCTGAATAATATTATTTTCCAGTATGGTTGTCTTGAAAAACTTTCGGCCCAAAGAGATTGCCAGAACAGCTATTGGGATAGAGGCAGACACGGTCAGACCTGCTTTAAGCGCCAGGTACACAGTGGCAGCGCCGAAAATTACTCCAAAAATAGCACCCAGTAATATTGACTTGAATGTAAATTCAGCCACCTTACTGTTTGCAGCGATGTAAGGCTTAAAATCCCTGTGTTCTTTAATCTCTGCCATATTGGTTTAGTTTAGGTTTTCTAAATTAAAGATAGTTCTTTTGCCGATATTTGAAACGTCATACAGTACGCATGACATTCTACATATTATATGAAAGCGATAAATAAAGCCGTCTTTTTAGACCGTGACGGGGTTTTAAACCATGAGCTGGGTGATTACGTTTGCCGTGTTGAGGATTTCAGCGTACTTGAACACAATTTTACGGCGCTCAGGGAATTACAGGCAAGGGGATATTTATTGATCGTTATCACTAACCAGGGAGGCCTCGCCAAAGGCTGGTATACACCTGATACGCTCAACCGGATGCATCAGCACCTGAGGGACACCTACTCAAGTCAGGGGATCCACCTTACTGAGATCTATTACTGCAATCATCATCCTGAATATAATGGAATGTGCCTTTGCCGTAAACCAGGATCACTCATGCTTGAAAAAGCAATAGCCCGGTTTGGCATTGATGCTTCAGCCTCCTATTTTATTGGCGACCGTGAGCGCGATGTTCTGGCAGGTGAAGCAGCAGGGGTGAAGGGGATATTAATTGACAGTGATCAGCCGATTGGGGAAGTGTTGGAAATTATCCGATGACTAAGAAAGAGTTGCGGGTTATGTGTTGCAAGTTCCGGGTTCATGTTGCGAATTTAGTTCATTAATAAGCAGTATCTCTTAACGCTCGTAACCGGTAACTCATAACTCAGAACTAATTTTAGTCACTATCCGCTCCGCATGCACCCTTGAATTCTCAATGAACCATACATGCGTATCCATTCCACCGCAAACCACACCGGCCAGGTAAATGCCTTTAGTATTTGTTTCCATAGTTTCGGGGTCGTGTTCTGGTATCTGCTTGCCGTCATTTGACAGACGAATTCCAAGCTTTTTCAGAAAAGAAAAGTCAGGCCGGTAACCGGTCATGGCGAGCACAAAGTCATTAGGAATGATCAGGCGTCCTTCAGGGCTTTTGATTTCTACTTCATTCTGACGAATTGCAGTCAGGGTAGAATTAAACCAGGCCTTTATACTGCCCTCTTTTATCCTGTTAATTATGTCCGGGCGCACCCAGTACTTTACACGTTCACCTATCTGGGATTCGCGGATCACCATGGTCACTTCGGCACCCTTCCGGTAAGTTTCAAGGGCTGCATCTACAGATGAATTGTTTGCCCCAACAATCAAAACCTTCTGACGGGCATAATAGTGCGGGTCAGTATAATAATGGCGTACCTTAGAAAGTTCCTCACCGGGGATATTCAGCAAATTTGGAATATCGTAAAATCCTGTGGATATGATGATGTTTTTGGCGATATAATCTGATTTAGCGGTATGGACCAGGTATTAACAGTTATTGCGGCTGACCGTCTCCACTTCTTCAAAA
>CAYHRC010000110.1:0-4082 GCA_964358565.1 uncultured Sphingobacterium sp.
ATTGTTGTTCTTTTTGTTGAGCAAATTCGCCTGGAAGCCAATTGTTAAGGCACTTGATGAGCGTGAGCGCTCTATTGAAGACGCTCTGACAAAAGCAGAAATGGCAAAGGCAGAAATGGCCAAGCTGATCAATGAAAATGAGGAACTTTTGAGAGAAACCCGTTTAGAGCGGGATAGCATCTTAAAGGAGGCAAAAGAAATTAAAGATCAGATCATCACTGATGCTAAGGATCAGGCGAAAATTGAAGGTGTAAAATTAATCGAAGGTGCAAAAGAAGAGATCAATAATCAGAAACTTGCTGCCATGGCTGAAATTAAGAACCAGGTTTCAACCCTGTCTTTAGATATTGCGGAGAAATTATTACGCAAGGAGTTTGAGGATCAGAATAAACAGCAGGCCCTGGTTAATGAGCTGTTAAAAGAAGTAAAACTCAATTAAGCAGTTTGTCAATTAGCCCATTTGTAGATTGGCTAATTAACAAATCGACAAATCGACAAATTGAATTATGTCAGAAATACAAGTTGCATCGCGTTACGCAAAATCTTTAATTGACCTCTCCGTTGAGCAAAATGCTCTTGAGCTGGTCAGGGAAGATATTGAAGTGTTTATCGGGACATGCAGAACAAGTCCGCAATTACAGGCAATTCTCAAAAATCCGATCATTGGGCTTGACAAAAAATTAAATATTCTGGAAGGGGTATTTGCCGGTAAATTGCATGAGATGATTCTTTCCTTCTTTAAAATAATAACAAGGAAGGGTCGTTCGGAGATTTTATACGCCACTGCAAAGGAGTTTATAAACCAGTATAATATTCTTAAGAACGTGGTAAAGGCAACAGTTACATCTGCCTCTCCGCTAAGCAAGGAAAATATAAGTCAGATTGAAGAGGTGGTGAAGCAGGCTACGCATGGCGAAGTTATTCTGACTGCCCGGGTAGACCCTGATCTTATTGGTGGCTTCATTTTGAAAGTAGGAGATAAACAGTTTGATACAAGTATATCAGGCAAGTTAAATAAGCTTAAAAAAGAATTCGAACAAAAATAATATTACCCCTGGCCCTTAACATGGTCAGAAGAATGCTTCCCTTAAGGGGTGGGGGCATAAAATTAACAACATAAAACTCAAAAAATACTACTATGGTAGAGGTAAGACCAGATGAAGTTTCGGCGATTTTAAGACAACAATTGTCAGGCTTTAAATCAGAAGCCGAACTGGAAGAGGTGGGCACTGTGTTACAGGTGGGTGACGGTATTGCCCGGGTATACGGTTTAACTAAAGTTCAATCAGGAGAGCTGGTGGAATTTGAAACTGGTTTACAAGGTATCGTTCTAAACCTTGAAGAAGATAATGTGGGTGTGGTTTTACTTGGAGCCTTTGATGAGATCAAAGAAGGTGCTACTGTAAAACGTACCAATAAAATTGCTTCTATCAAGGTTGGTGAAGGTATGTTAGGCCGTGTGGTTAATACACTGGGTAAACCACTGGATGGAAAAGGTCCGATCCTTGGGGAAACTTATGAAATGCCTTTGGAGCGTAAAGCGCCAGGTGTTATCTATCGGCAGCCCGTTACTGAGCCATTACAAACAGGTATTAAGGCGATCGACGCCATGATACCTATTGGCCGCGGACAGCGTGAGCTTGTAATTGGCGACCGCCAAACAGGTAAAACTGCTGTTTGTATTGATACAATAATCAATCAGAAAGAATTTTATGAAGCAGGAAGCCCTGTTTTCTGTATATATGTTGCGATAGGTCAGAAAAACTCAACTGTTGCTCAGATCCTGAAGACGCTCGAAGAAAATGGTGCAATGCCATATTCTGTTATCGTAGCGGCTTCCGCAGCTGATCCTGCACCTATGCAGTTCTTTGCTCCGTTCGCGGGTGCTGCAATCGGTGAATTCTTTCGTGATACAGGTAGGCCGGCATTAATCATTTATGATGATTTGTCAAAACAGGCTGTTTCTTACCGTGAGGTATCCTTGTTATTACGTCGTCCTCCGGGTCGTGAAGCTTATCCTGGTGATGTTTTCTACCTGCACAGTCGTTTGCTCGAACGTGCTGCAAAGATCAACCAGAATGATGCAATCGCACAGGCAATGAATGATCTTCCTGAATCTATCAGACATATTGTTAAAGGGGGAGGCTCATTAACCGCCTTGCCGATCATAGAAACTCAGGCTGGTGATGTATCAGCGTATATCCCAACTAACGTAATTTCCATTACCGACGGTCAGATATTCCTCGAATCAAATTTATTCAACGCCGGTGTTCGTCCAGCGATCAACGTGGGTATTTCTGTTTCACGTGTGGGTGGTAACGCTCAGATTAAGTCGATGAAAAAAGTTGCCGGTACCTTAAAACTTGATCAGGCACAGTATCGCGAACTTGAGGCATTTTCGAAATTCGGTTCCGACCTTGACGCCGCTACTAAATCGGTTCTTGATAAAGGTGCACGTAACGTTGAGTTATTAAAGCAAGCACAGTTTGCACCTGAGGCAGTTGAAAAGCAGGTTGCTATCCTGTATGTTGGTACAAAGAATTTAATGCGTAATGTTCCGGTAAACAAGGTTAAAGCCTTTGAAGCAGAATTCATTCAGCAATTGGAGCAGCGTTATCCTGAAGTATTAAAAGGCTTAAAGGCAGGTAAACTTGATGATACCATTACTAATGCGCTGGAAACAGTTGCAAAGGAACTGGGAGGTAAATATTAATTGAGATTTGAGACAATAGATTTGAGATTTGAGATTCAGGCGTCAGTCTAAAATCTCACATCTCACATCTCACATCTAATAAAATGGCTAATTTAAAAGAAGTAAGAAATCGTATAGCATCAGTTAGCTCAACGCAGCAGATAACTAAGGCCATGAAAATGGTTTCTGCGGCTAAGTTGAAGAGGGCTACCAGTGCTATTGTGCAGTTGCGTCCTTATGCAAATAAAATGAGAGATATTCTGGCTAATCTTTCAGCCAGTATGGATGAGTCAAATTCTCCTTTTATCCAGGAACGTGAGCTGAATAAAATATTGGTTATTGCCGTTTCATCTAACCGTGGTCTTGCGGGTGCTTTTAATATGAACGTGATCAAGACCACCAACAAC
The DNA here is from genome assembly GCA_964358565.1 of uncultured Sphingobacterium sp. Taxonomy (GTDB): domain Bacteria; phylum Bacteroidota; class Bacteroidia; order Sphingobacteriales; family Sphingobacteriaceae; genus Daejeonella. Next base: position 3,100 of record CAYHRC010000110.1, read on the forward strand.
CTGATTGCTGAAAAGTATTCTGAGCAATTTCGTAAAGGAAATGTTCATATTGTTGCTATCGGTAAAAAGGTGCAGGATTTCTATGAGAAGCGTAAGTACACGGTGATCGGAAATAATAATGATCTGTATCAGGCATTAAATTTCGATAACGCATCAAAGATAACTGAATCGATAATGGCAAGTTTCGCTAAAGGCCATTATGACAGGGTTGATCTGGTGTATAACCAGTTTAAAAATGCTGCAGTGCAGATCCTTACTACAGAGCAGTTATTGCCCGTTCCAAAATCAGACGCAAAATCACCAGGTGCTACTCAGGTAGATTATATTCTTGAACCATCACAGGAGGAGATCGTAGAGCATTTAATCCCTACATCTATAAAAACCCAGGTTTATAAAGCTATATTAGATTCTCATGCTTCTGAACATGGCGCACGTATGACTGCTATGGATAAGGCTACAGAAAATGCCGGGGATCTCTTGAAAGCATTAAAACTTTCTTATAATCAGGCCAGACAGGCTGCTATTACAACTGAATTAACTGAAATTGTGAGTGGTGCATCAGCATTATCGAACGGCTAAGATTATTCAGGTAAAATACATTTGAATTTTAATCCCGGAAATAGATTTGTAATTTCGTAATATTAAAGAATAGAAAATGGAAGAAACGTTTAACAAAAATAAGAGTACCGTAGAAGCTAACGATCCGGCTCATTATAAGCTGATAATTATTGGTATTGTTATCGGAATGACTGGCATATTACTTCGGTTTACCGGTAGCTGGGCCCTTATTAATATCGTGTCAAATATCCTTTTTGTTATCGGAGTAGCTCTCTGTTTAAAAGCAGTACTGACTATTCTAAAGTAGCAGATATTTTCAAAATGAATGCTCATGTCGTTAAGATATGAGCTTTTTTTGTTTATAGGGTTGCGGGTTACAAGTTGTGGGTTACGAGTTGCGGGTTACAAGTTGTGGGTTGCGGGTT
>CAYHRC010000110.1:4182-8338 GCA_964358565.1 uncultured Sphingobacterium sp.
AACGTACAACGTTTCAGGCACTTTGTGGCAGCTCGTCCGGGATCTTACTGCTGGTTATAAGCTGCTGAAGCTTAGCATCTGTCTGCAGCTTTTTCAGGGTCGTCTCATAAGAAAGCCAGTAGATCTCTTCGGCTTTCTTAACATCAAAAATACTGGTTGCACCCATTCCTTCGGGCTCTATCAGAACATCGCAATACCGGCATTTCATTTCCATATCTGCATTGATTGACATAAGAACTGCCCTTTGTATAAATTTTTGGAAGTTCACAATTTTATTTGCAACAGGAAGATGGTTGCAGGATGAACCGATAATGAAATCACAATGGTTGTCCCTCAGGGGTTCAATAGGGAAATTATTAAGTACACCGCCATCAACGAACATCTTTCCGTCAATCATTATTGGCTTAAAAAAACCGGGGATAGAACTTGAAGCTAAGACAGCATCGATCAGCTTGCCGGATGAAAAATAAATCAGCTTACCTTCAGTAAAATCAGTGGCCGTAATTGACAGAGGGACCTGAAGACCTGAAAAGGAATCGTGAGGAAGGTATTGCATAAAAAGGGAACGCGTATGGTCTAAAGACAATAAGCCGGTGGTGCCGAAAACCGGACGAAGAAACCTTAATATTTTCGTCTTTAAAAAAATCTGAAGAATTTCATAAGGCTCTATCCCCTGGGCAAAGAGAGCCCCGACTATTGAACCGGCACTGGTGCCACTGATCATGTCAAACCTGATCCCTGCAGCAGATAATGCCTGAAGAACCCCTAAATGTGCTATTCCACGTATGCCGCCTCCTGAAAGTACAATTCCAATTTTCATGTCCTGTTATTCTAGATATTAAAGCTTTAGAGGTATGATTTTGGGAACCTTTTCAGCTTTTCGGTTTATATTTTGAATCAGTAAGTATTTTTTGGGCGTCTTTGTTTTGCATAAGTTGCTGAATACTTACTCCGGGGTTTTTTTTCATATATTTTTTAACGATCTGCCAGCCTGTCCATACTCCAAGTTTAGGTGCCGATTCGGAATTATCGCCTATCCCGGGCGTAAAAGGTGCCTCTGCCAGGTATTTCTGGATCTTCATATAATCTGTCTCATACAAGAGTTCGTTTTGCAGTAAGTAAGCCCATATACCCGGTTCATAATCTTTGCACCACTGTATCTGGTCAGAGGTATAGCCAATCTTCAGGGAGTCTTGTGTTTCCGGCATTACCGTATCCATAAAGTACAGGATCTTTCCATTGTATATCATTTTCGCCAGCAGGCTTCTGTCTTTATCTTCTTCAGGAAACATATTTTCCCTGATAAGAGCTTCTACCACACGCGGACTTATATTTTCCGGGTTAAACCGGCGTGAAATATACTGAGGGATACTTTGTCTTAAGGCCGGATAAAATACTGCTCCACTGGAACCCAGGAACATATCCAGACCGATGCCGATATAATCATTCCCAACCGGTGTCTGTATGGCAAAGCCCGAGATAAAACTGATCAGTCGGGGAAGTTTTTGTTTCGGGTAGTAATAACGTATATACTTAAAGGCCTGTGTTAATTCATGTTCCTGTTTGCTCATATCAGGAAAGGTTTTCTCCACCGCTGCCTTCAATGCAATGTAATCCTCATTCTTTAATACAGAACGCAGGTTGCTGTAATAAAAGGTATCCGCTGCAGATCCTACGCTGATCATTCTTTCCATATAATCATCATAGAACCAGGTGTATTTTTTACGAAGGCCAGGTATTTTCGACGGCAGATCTGTGTTGTTTAAGTTTTTTAGCTCCTGATCGAAACGTTCAATCCTAACCTTCAGATCGATATGGCTGACATCAGGAGATTTCTTATTATTGCAGGATACAGCCAGAAGGCATATGAAAAAAAACAGGTAAATTTGAAGGTGTCTCATTGATACAGATATCCGCTAAATTATGAAATTGAATAAGAAATGTCTATTCTCTCTTTAAAAATGAGAATGGTGTTTTTTGTTTTGTCTAAACATACATCAGAATGAAAATTGCGCTTGCTCAGTTGAACTATATTATAGGGGATTTTAATTTAAACACCCGGAAAATAATAGAAGCTATTCAGAAAGCAAAAGTACAAGGGGCCGACCTGGTCGTTTTTGCAGAACTTGCCGTATGCGGATATCCTCCCCGGGATTTTCTTGAATTTTCTGAATTTATCGAATCATGCGAAAATTCTGCAAAAGAGATTGCCAGGGCCTGTTCAGATATTGCCTGTATCATCGGCCTGCCAACAAAAAATTCTAAAGTCCAGGGCAAGGATCTTTTTAACTCTGCCTATTTTATTGAGGAGGGGAAGGTGAAAGCAGTAGTAAATAAGGCCTTATTGCCTAATTACGATGTTTTTGACGAATATCGTTATTTTGAGCCGGCGATGAACTTCAGCTGTGTTGATTTTATGGGTTATAAAATTGCATTAACGATTTGCGAAGATCTATGGAACATCAATGATAATCCGATGTATATAACCTGTCCGATGGATGTTTTGATCGGTGAAAAGCCAGACCTGATGATCAACATTGCAGCTTCACCTTTTGCTTATAATCATGATGAGGAAAGGGTACTGATCCTTGGTGATAATTGCAGGAAATATCAGCTCCCTCTTTTTTATGTGAACCAGGTTGGGGCGCAGACTGAAATTATTTTTGATGGCGGATCCCTTGTATTTGATCATGAAGGTTTACTTCTTGATGAGATGCAGTATTTTACGGAAGATCTCAGGATTTATGAGTTCGAAGATGGGATGGTTAAAGACCATGCCCCAATGGTACATGACCCCCAGAATGATATTCAGCAGATACATGATGCACTAATTCTGGGAATTAAAGATTATTTTCATAAATCCGGGTTCAGTAAAGCGATCCTCGGACTGTCAGGAGGTATTGATTCGGCGCTTGTTTGTACGCTTGCTGCAGAAGCACTGGGCCCTGAAAATGTCATGGCGGTTCTGATGCCTTCAGAATATTCATCAGGTCATTCAATTCAGGATGCTCTGGATTTGATTAAAAACCTGGGATGCAAGCATGAGATCATTTCGATAAAGGAAGCAACCTTAGCTTTTGAAAATATGATGAAGCCTGTGTTCAAGGATCTTCCTTTTAATGTGGCTGAGGAAAATATACAGGCGCGAAGCCGCGCAATCATCCTGATGGCTATGTCGAATAAGTTCGGCTATATACTTCTAAATACATCAAATAAAAGCGAATGTGGCGTAGGCTATGGCACGCTCTACGGAGATATGGCCGGTGCCATTGCTGTATTAGGGGATGTTTATAAAACCCAGGTGTATAAACTTGCAAATTACATGAACCGTGAAAGGGAGATAATTCCTCAAAACAGTATTGTGAAACCTCCTTCAGCAGAACTCAGGCCGGGTCAAAAGGATTCTGATTCACTTCCGGAGTATGATATCCTTGATGATATATTGTTCCAATACATTGAGCTTAAAAAGAGTTCGTCTGCGATAATTGCTCAGGGTTATGATGAAGCCCTTGTAAAAAGGGTGCTTAAAATGGTTAACATAGCCGAGTTTAAACGGAACCAGGCTCCGCCTATTTTAAGGGTATCGCCTAAAGCCTTTGGAATGGGCAGAAGGATGCCGATAGTAGGGAAGTATTTGAGCTAAACGGGTTATGTGTCAGCAATTGCATTTTTTGTAATTAGAAATCAAAGCTGCTTATAGCCTTCAATCCATAATTGCTTCGGATTTATCATACAATCGTCAGATGCTTGTAACAAACCTGCAGGGATTGGATGTTCCGCCAATAAATTGCGTTACTTTATAGTTATAGAGAGAGTAATTTTTAGAGTTTAGATTGATTTTCAAGGGCTTATTTAATAAGCCGTTTATAGCTTCCCGGAAGTTCCGGGTTTTAGTTTGGTTTAGTTTTAGTTTAGTGGATCCGTTCCTTTCAGGGACGGATCTTTTTTTGCTATACTGCGGGATCCTTAGTTAATTTTTTCTTTTTAAATAGCGCATACAGTAGAATTATCCCAAAACCCCCGCTTCCAAAACATCCTGCCAAAGCAATATAATCTCCATATTTTACATAGAAGCTTATTTCTTCATTCAGATTGATATCAGCTTTGATGGCACCTGCAACCCACCATTTAGTTTGCTGAACAATGTCGCCGCGCT
>CAYHRC010000111.1:0-8318 GCA_964358565.1 uncultured Sphingobacterium sp.
TAACGAGGAATGTTATCCGATTGAGCTGGCCTGGTGAGAACACTGGAGGCATAAGGCAATGCGACCGGGGATGTACTTCTCCGGGAAGCCGAGACCACCTTTATTTCAGGTAATGTGTTTAAAGATGCTTCAAGGCTAATATCCAGATCAATACTACGGATATCCAATTCCAAATCCCTTTGAAAGGAATGAAACCCAATATGGTTTACTTTCAACCTATATTTTCCGGGCAATAGTTTAGAAAAGTTGAAATTACCCCTGTCATCTGTCTGGGTATTTTGAATACTCTTTCCTTCCAGTGTGACAAGTGCCCCTTCCAGATAATCTCCGGTTAATCTATCATAAACTCTTCCTGTTATTGATTGAGCCGACAATGAAAGGTAAAACGTAATGAACAGGAGTGTAAGTAAATGTTTTTTCATTAATCCAGGTAAGAAGCTAAACAAGTCCGGGGCCTTTTAAGGCTCCGGACCGTTCAAAATCCATTAGTAAAAATCAGTCTTTCTTTTTTTGTTCCAACTTAAGAAACGCACTTCTGCGGGGAGCAGGCATAACCGAGTCTTCACCTTTGATGGATTTCCATACCACCTCATTCAGATCAAGGTCCGGAGCTGCATCCTCTTTTGCAAAATTCCATGCTTCAGAGCGTACGGCACTTTTATTCAATGCCACATTGCGTTGTTCCAAATTTACATCAGGGGTTATAAATTTATAGGCTGTTAAATCAGGAGTGGATGTAAAGCAGTCTGACATCGGAACCGCTGATGCATCATACTGGCTCATCGGTGGCAGGCCTAGTATCAGCTCCATAGTTCTGAGCATCCCGGAAGTAGAATACATCGTACTGTTAACAGAATTCCGTTTTATAAAAGGACTGATCACAAAAGCCGGAGAGCGGTGGGCATCAATATGATCCGGACCATTTTGAGCATCATCTTCTAAAACAAAAATAGCCGATTCCTTCCAAATGCTGCTGTTTGAAATATGCTCAACCAACTGGCCTAAAGCAAGATCATTATCGGCAACAGCGGCTGTCGGACTGATCTTTCCTTTGCGCTGTCCGCTGGTATGGTCATTTCCTATCCGGATGGTATTAAACCGGGGTACTGAATTTATTGCCAGAAGGGAGTCGAAATCAGTCTTGAAAACGGCAATCCGGTCAACATCTTTAATATCCAGATTAAAACTTGGATACTTTTCGGCAAAATGACCAATAAGTGATTCTGTGGTCGCCCCATCCTTGGTTGTAAACTCTCCGTAGCTGCGATAACTAATCCCGGCACGTTTACAATAATCCCAGATATAACCATCCCGGGGATATGCAATTTTACGGCTGCCCTCATAATCATAAGTGCCGCCCCTGCTGCCATAACTGGTTGGCCAGGTTTTCTCGGTATAGTCTGTAGCATAAGCAGCCATACTCCAGTTATGCCCATCAGCACTTACTTCTGCATCAACGTAAAAGTTGTCGAGCAATACAAATTCCCGGGCCAGGGCATGGTGATTAGGTGTAGTCTTTTCAGGGAAAATGCATAGGTTAGGATCACCGTTACCTTCTTTCATATCACCTAAAACCTGATCATAAGTACGGTTCTCTTTGACTACATAAAATACATACTTTATGGGCGATTTCCCCCCCTGAACATTAGGGACAGGGTTGCCAGCTAAACCCTTTGAAATTGTTTCAGTTTGCTTATTGAACGGGGTATTAGCATAAACCTGCTTAGAAAATAATTCGAGTTGCGACTCATTGGGCTGATCTATTACTGATAAGGTCCCCTTGAAAAGTCCGCCGATATATTGAATCTCCTTTTGCTCGCTAATACCAGTATGAACACCGCTCTCATCAGTCTTTTTTATAGGCTGAGGACCATTAGGATTGGCCATGGAAGTAAAGCCCTTGCCATTGGATACAAATATTTTCTTACCCGCTACCCGTACATTTGTAGGATACCATCCGGTTGGTATAAACCCTTTAGAGTTACTTTTTCCCGGAGTGGAAACGTTAAATACAGCAAGGCAATTATTATCGGCATTTGCAACGTAAAGTGTTTTCTCATCTTCTGATAATGCAAGGCCATTGGTAGTGGAACCTGTTAATTTAGTAGGGTAAAGTACAGTAGAAATAACTTCTATAACCTTTCCGGCCTTTGTATCAATCACTGACACTGAATTATCATTGGCATTGGCAACGAATAGATATTTACCACTCTTATTCTGGATGAGCTCATTTGGATGGCTTTCAGTAAGTATTTCTGATATCACCCTGTTAGATCTGGTATCATAAACTGCAACCTTATCAGTTCCCCATAATGAGATATAAAGCCTGGTTTTATCTGGTGATAAGAGACAATCATAAGCTTCGGAACCCAGACCAATCTTATTCAGAAGTTTCTTTGTTCCAAGATCAAAAACATACAGGGAATTATTTTCCTTGGTAACGATATATAAGCGGTTACGCCTGTCATCGACCTCTATACCTGTAGGACCAATTTTTCCGGCAGGCCAGGCTTTTCCCAGCACTATAGTATCGGCAGTCCCTAATTTTCTATTCTCAATTGGATAAACCAACACTATATTATCATTTGCACCGGATGCATATAATTTTTTTTCATCTGCGCTGAACTTTAAACCATACCAGGCCTTCCCAATAGGCTGATCATGAAGCACCTTTTCCGTTTGCGGATCAATTAATTGAATGCTTTGTTTACTCTGCCCATTATTGGTAACAGCCATTAACTTTTGAGATGTTGATATCTGGATATTTAATGGCAGATCGCCCAGGGGCAGAGATCGCCCGGCCGGGCTTAAAGACCATCCATTAGGCAAGAGCACCTTTGAAGGATTTAAATTAACAGGTACTGTTTGTGCAGTAGCAGTTACTGATAAAAGGAATAGCAATAGAACTACCGGACTAGCTAATAACAGGACGGGATTTTTTTTTAAAACAAGCATAGCAAAAGATTTAACTATTTTTAATTCTGAATAAATAAGTGCAGACGAAAATTCAAAATATAAATAAACCTCAGTTCATTTAATTAGCACTGGACAGTTCATTTAAACTTTATCAATCTTAAAAAGAGACAACGCGAAACGTAAAACTCTTAGTTGTCACCATTAAAAACCTGATACTTATAACCTTATACCTACAAAACCTAGCTATCCCAGGTCATAATTTTGCCCCTGTCTTCATTCTTCAGGCATTCAGACAAGGTCTTTGCATCATACTCCAGCCCATATTGTTTTAGCACATCATCAGGAACCCCATCCCAGGCATTGGGCTGGTTGCCCTGATAACCCATGTCTTCAATACCTATCTTACTTGTAAAAAATCCTGAAGCCGTAAGGTTACGCATCGTATTAAAAAAACTAACCCCCTGGGCATTCTCCGGAGCAGCCTTTTCAGGATAAGCGATCAGTTCCACAAGCTCTATTTGCTGGGCCTTACTGGCTTCTGTAAATGATTTTTTAAAGAGCTTAAGCGATTTTATATCAAGCCATTTTAAGCCACCTCTTACAGGCGTCTGATAATCGGGCTGATCTTTTACGATAAACTCAATAAAGTCGGGTACTTTAGCATCACTTGCACTACCCGAACGCTTATCGCGGGGAATAATAATGTCGGATAAGACTGTAATGGTGACAAATTCTGCAGGACTGAAGAACTTTTCCGACATCAGCTTCTCGTCTATAAGTTTTTCTTCAGGAGTACGACCGTACTCCCCGGGCTTGCCCCCGGCATTCTCCTGCTTATCCTCTTTTTTATCACATGAAGATAAAATTGTTCCAACGCTAACTGTTCCAACAGCCAGGGCTTTTAGTGAATCTCTTCTGTTCATCTGATTAAATATTTTGCTTTTTTAACTGATCAATAATATATTCAGAGGCTCTCATAGAAAGCGCCATGATCGTCCATGTAGGGTTTTTATCCGCCTGGGATACAAAGGCCCCGCCATCGACAACAAAAAGGTTTTTTACATCGTGTGCCTGGTTAAATTTATTCAGGACTGATTTTTTAGGATCATTCCCCATGCGGGTGGTTCCTACTTCGTGTATGATCCTTCCCGGAGCCAGCAATCCGTATTTTTTATCCTCACCAGGTTTATCTCCACTTGCAATACCACCCATAGAATGAATGATCTCTTCAAATGTATCCTGCATATGCTTTGCCTGTTTCACTTCCTGATCAGTCCAGTTATAATTAAACCGGAGAACAGGAATTCCGTATTTATCTACTGAGTTGGGATCAATCTCACAAAAATTTTCTTCCCGCGGGATACTTTCTCCGCGCCCTGCAAATCCAACGGTCGAACCATAAAAACGGCGGTAATCATCCTTTAAACCAGCACCATATCCACCTCCGGCTTTCATAGTTCCATCCATACCGGGGTAGAGGCCATTATTTTTTTCTATCCCAGAGCCAAAACCATATGATGGCATTCCCATTCCACCCCAGAACTCTATATGATAGCCACGCGCAAAGTCAAGCTTTTTATTATCCAGCCACCATGGTATGTACAAATGGAGCCCTCCTACGCCGTCTTCATTATATCTCTTCCGGTCCATAAGCTGAGGAATAAAAGCACCTCTTGAAGATCCGGTCGAATCGTGAAGGTACTTACCCACCATTCCGCTCGAATTCGCAAGTCCGTTCGGGTGGGCCGGTGACTTTGAATTGAGTAGTAAACGTGCCGATTCGCAGGCACTGGCAGCCAGAACTATTACTTTTGCATTTATCTGGTATTCCTGCATATCTGTTTTATCGACATAGGAAATACCTGTGGGCTTACCCTCAGCATTGGTTAAGACTTCACGGGCCATGGCATTGACATACACATCGGCATTACCGGTTTTTCTGGCGGGTTTAACGAGGCATGTGGAAGAAGAAAAATCTGCATGTACAGAGCATCCCCGGTTACATTGATTACAGAAAAAGCAGGAGCCTCTTTCTTTATTTATTGGCCGTGTTAAAATGGAAAGCCTTGACGGGATAACAGGAATACCAATTTTTCCAGCAGCCTTTTTAATCATCAGTTCATGAAGACGCGGCTTCGGCGGAGGAAGAAAATAACCATCAGGTTCATTATATATCCCTTCCTTAGTTCCGAATACGCCGATCATTTTATCTACCCGGTCGTAAAAAGGCTTTACATCCTCGTAGCCTATAGGCCAGTTATCTCCAAGACCATCGAAATCCCTTCGTTTAAAGTCTTTAGGACCGAAACGCAGAGATATCCTCCCCCAGTGATTGGTACGCCCACCAATCATCCGCGAACGGAACCAGTCAAATTCAGTGCCCGTGGTCTTAGTATAAGGCTCACCATCAATTTCCCAGCCTCCGTATGCGGCATCAAAGTCACCAAATGCACGGTTTGTACCTGCACCCCTGCGAGGGGATTCATATGACCATTTTAATTGTGTTTGCTGCTCAGCATTAGCGGGGTCATAATCCGGACCTGCCTCCAGTAAAGCCACCTTCAGTCCGGCCTCAGTAAGGATCTTTACTGCCATTCCGCCACCGGCACCAGAGCCGACAATACACACGTCGTATAACTCTCCCTTGGTTTTAATTTCTATAGCCATCTTTAATTATGATTTTCAGACCTGATCTATTTAAATTTGTCTGAAAATAAACAATTAAATACGGAAAGAAAGATAATCAGCGATTAATGTCAGATAGTAAATGGCTGGAGTCCAATTATGTTGTGCGGGATCAGGCGAAAACCAGCATAACCTGATTTTTCTCAACCTTGTCAGATGGCTTCACTTTTATAGATTTTATGGTAACATCGGCAGGCGACTTGATAATATTCTCCATTTTCATGGCTTCAAGTACAAGCAGGTTTCCTCCTTTTTTTACCTCTTCGCCTTCAGAGACAAGGATCTTCAATACCATTCCCGGCATAGGGGCTTTCATGTCTGAAACTTTTAAAGCATTCAAATTATCCATACCCAGCTGATGCAGTAATTGGTCAAACTGATCAGTAATAGTCATTGAATATCTGTTTGAATTGATCTTTACTATGCAAGTACGTTCCTCTTTGTTAAGTTCAATGAGTTCAGCATCAAATGATCTGTTGCGATATAAAATATGGAAAGTATGTGCATTTACAGGGTAAAGGTCTATCTCGACCGGCACGCCATTTACCAGCTTTTGATTTCTCTCATCAAGCACTTCAAATTCAAATTGGCCGTTAACTTTGATCTTAAGCATCATATTACTGGGTTAAAGCGTATTGAATAAGATTGGCTCCCATTTTCAGGGCTTTTTGCCGGGTTTCTTCCGAATCGCCCGCATAAGTTCCGGCATCTTCCCATCCATTACCAAGATCACATTCATATGTATAATAACATACAATCCTGCCTTTATAAATTAAAGCAAAGCCCTGAGGGCGCTTTCCATCGTGTTCATGAATTTTTGGAAGCCCTGCGGGAAACTTAAACTTCTGATGATACAGGACGTGGTTTACTGGCAGCTCCTCAAAATCTAATTCAGGAAAGACCTTTTTCATCTGGGGACGGATGAACTTATCCAGTCCATAATTATCATCGATGTGCAGAAATCCGCCACCTATGAGATATTTTCTTAAATTTTGGGCTTCCTGATCAGTGAATACAATATTTCCATGTCCGGTTAAATACACAAAAGGATAATTAAAAATATCTGTGCTGCCAGCTTCCACTATCGCTTCATCTGTATCAAAATTGGTTCCTAAATTTTTATTACAAAAGTTGATAAGATTTGGAAGTGCAGTTCTGTTGGCATACCAGTCGCCTCCCCCATTATATTTCATCTTAGCTATCTTATAGCTTGGCGCCTGAAAAGAAAGCCCGAGACCGGTTAAGATGGTAAAAAAAATAATAAGACCAATTTTTTCAATCTGCTTCATCGGTTTAAAAAATTAATCTCAAAACATGCTTCCAGGGCTGCTGTTTCTGTCCGCAACCTGGTACTGCCAAGTGAAACAGGTATAAAATTCAATTGTAAAGCAGAATCAATTTCAGAAGGAGAAAAATCGCCTTCAGGACCTATAAGTACAAGATAACGAGAATGTAGTTTTATCTGATCTTTTAATGGAGATTTTTCACTTCCTATACAGTGGGCTATAAATCTCTGGCCCTCCGTATTATTCCCAATGAAATCTTTGAATTTCTGAGGTTCATTCAATTTGGGATGGTAGGCCCTGATAGATTGTTTTACTGCAGATGTAATGACCTTATTCAAGCGGTCAGTCTTCACATCCTTTCGCTCTGACCGATCGCAGATCAATAAGCTGATCTCATCAATTCCTATTTCTGTAGCCTTCTCCAGGAACCATTCAGTACGTTCTATATTTTTAGTTGGAGCTATGGCAATATGGAGGTAATGATTGCGTTTTCCAAAGTCCCTTTGCACATTTGTGATTTTCAGGCGGGTCCGCTTGGGGTGCGGATCTTCAATCACAGCGTCATAAACCCCCCCTCTGCCATCAACGAGCTTAAGTAAATTCCCGGTTTGGAGGCGCAATACTTTTATACAGTGTTTGCTTTCTTCCTCACTAAGAATATAAGTATCTGAAATTATATCGGGTGTATAAAAAAGATGCATCGGCGCCTCCCTCTCCCTTAATGAAGATCAATGGTATCATTGCTATTGATCACGAGCTCTAATTTGACAGATTCTACATTTTGGTCTGCCTTTTTCAGAATGGTAATATTATATCCGTTGAATTCCCTGGCTTCGCCAACTTCAGGGATCTTACCGAAGATCTCACTAACCAGCCCAGCCACAGTATCATAATCTCCTTCTTCCGGAAGATCATGCGGCAGGTACTCATTTACATCATAAATTGAAGCGGTTGCATCAATCACAAATTCAGCAGATGAAACCTTTTCAACAATAGGTTTCTCCTCATCATACTCATCCTGAATTTCACCAACGAGTTCTTCTACAATATCTTCGAGGGTAACCATACCTGCTGTTCCACCGAACTCATCCAGAACAATCGCAATCTGGATACGTTTCAATTGGAGTTCGCTTAAGAGGTCATTAATTTTCTTGGTTTCAGGTATAAAATAAGGCTTGCGGATAATGTCCTTTAATATACATTCCTTATTATCCGCCAGGAGTGGCAGAATATCTTTGGCATGAACGATACCCACGATCTTATCAATAGTTTCGTCATATACCGGAATTCGCGAATAGCCTTCCCGGATGATCAGATCCAATAATTCACGATGAGGTGTATTCAATTCAATTCCGGATATTTTGGTCCGCGGAACCATTATATTTTTAACAACCCGCTCATTAAAATCAAAAACATTCTTAATAAGTTCAT
>CAYHRC010000112.1:0-8248 GCA_964358565.1 uncultured Sphingobacterium sp.
AGATGAAAAGGATATCTGTTACCGGGATGGTGCCAATGAGGGGGACCTGCTGTGTGTATCCGGAGATTTGGGCGGGGCTTATATAGGCTTACAGTTATTAGAGCGTGAAAAGAACATATTTCTGGAAAATCCAAATATCCAGCCGGATCTTGAAGGCAAAGATTATATTGTTGAGCGCCAGCTCAAACCTGAAGCCCGTAAAGATATAGTCGAAGCCCTGAAAATTATGAAGATCAAACCTACATCGATGATCGATATTTCAGATGGTCTTGCTTCAGAGATCCTGCATATCTGTAAGCAATCAAAAAAGGGATGCAACCTGTATGAGGATAAGATCCCTATTGATCCGATGACCTATGATACTGCCAGGGATTTTGGTATCGATCCGACGGTATGTGCTTTAAATGGCGGAGAAGATTATGAATTGCTTTTCACAGTAAAGCAATCTGAATTCGAAAAAATCAGAAATAACCCCGATATTTCTATTATTGGCCATATTACCGAGGCTTCTGCAGGTTGTAACCTGATTTCCAAATCAGATAAAGTTCATCCGATAAAAGCTCAGGGCTGGAATTCTTTGAAACCGAATGAGGAATAGATGATTTGCGGTGTACGGGGTTGATGAGAAATATAATTTTTTATTCTTTTTAACAAAAATTTGATGAACATAAAAACAGCTGCGCTTCTTTATATCCTCCTGACTTTTTCATCAATTTCAAACGCCCAGATAAATAAGACATCGTCCCCGGCTCCTGTATTCCCGCTGCCTACGAAAGAACAGATAGCATGGCATGAGATGGAGACAAACGCCTTTATACATTTTACGACAAACACTTTTACAGGGCTTGAATGGGGCTATGGGGATGAGAAGGAATCTATCTTTAATCCTACCGCTCTGGATGCCGGGCAATGGGCCAGGACACTCAAAGAAACAGGCTTTAAAACTCTGATCCTGACCACGAAGCATCATGATGGTTTTTGCCTCTGGCCAAGTAAGTATACTGAACACTCCATCAGGAACAGCCCCTATAAAAATGGTAAAGGCGATATTGTAAAGGAAACAGCAGAGGCTTGCAAAAAATACGGCCTGAGTTTTGGAGTATATCTTTCACCATGGGACAGGAATCATCCCGAATACGGAAAGCCCGCCTATATAGAGTACTATCGAAATCAGTTAAAGGAGTTGTTCAGCAATTACGGACCTGTTTTTGAAATGTGGTTTGATGGTGCCAACGGCGGCGATGGATATTATGGCGGTGCCCGTGAAACGAGAAAGATCAATGGTGCCACTTATTACGATTGGCCAAAAACACTCAATTTGGTACGCAGCATGCAGCCTGGTGTGATTTTTTTTAGTGATGCAGGCCCAGGGGTGCGTTGGGTTGGAAATGAGAAAGGATCAGCAGGTGAAACGAACTGGAATACAATTTCGACAGATACCCTTTATGCCGGAAAGCCGGGTATTAACAATCTGTTGAATACAGGGTCTCCCGATGGTGATAAATGGGTACCCGCTGAAGTGGATGTCTCTATCCGTCCCGGATGGTTTTATCATTCAAAGGAAGATTCCCTGGTTAAATCACCGGAACAGTTATTTGAGATCTATCTTAGTTCCGTTGGGCGTGGTTCCACACTGCTTCTTAATATTCCACCCGACCAGCGCGGTCTTTTTCATGAGAAAGATATCCAATCATTAAAAGGCTACAAAAAGATCCTGGAAAGGGAATTTTCCAAAAACCTTGCAAAAAATGCCCCGGCATTAGCTACATCTTACCGCTCTGAAGCCAAAGAATTTGCACCATTTAATCTTACTGATGGGAATAAGGAGAGCTATTGGGCAACTAATGATGAACAAAGGACCGGAAGCTTTGAAATTAACCTCCATAAAGAATCCCTTGTTAAATACATTGTCCTTCAGGAATATATTAAACTCGGGCAGCGTGTCAAAAAATTTAGCATTGATGTATGGAAGAACGGTGCATGGTACAAAGTGGCGGATGGAACCACGATAGGTTATAAACGAATTTTAAGAATTGAGCCTGTGCTGGGTTCGAAAGTAAGGGTCAATATCCTTGACTCTAAGGCCTGTCCGGTAATTTCGAATGCAGAAGTTTATTAAATTCCTTTTTTAATTAAGATATTTATTCCTCTTCTGCAAGAAATCTGTTGTCCAATTGTTTTCCGGCTTTAGCACCTAATTTTTTGATCTTTTCTGCTGTAACGGTCAAATTACCCCTGCCTGATGATAGCTTATTAAATGCTCTTTCATAAGCATCCTGGCTTTGTTTAATATTTTTGCCTATACCGTCCATATCCCCTATAAAGCCTACAAACTTATCATACATTTCACCGCTCAGACGAGCAATTTCAAGCACGTTACGGTTCTGGCGTTCCTGTTTCCACATGCTTGCAATAGTCCGCAGTGTTGCAAGAAGGGTAGAGGGACTTACAATGACGACACGTTTATCCCAGGCATAATTGAATAATTCGGCATCTTTTTGAACAGCGATACTAAAGCACGATTCAATTGGAATAAACAGCATTACAAAATCAGGCGAATTTAAGCTGTAGAGCTCAGCATAATTCTTTGATGACAGATCACTTACATGATTTCGTATAGAGGTGATGTGCTGTTTGGTAAAAAGCTCCCTGTCTTCTTCTGTTTCACAAGCAACCAGACGATCATAAGCGATCAATGAAACTTTCGCATCAATTACCAGATGCTTATCATCCGGCAGGTCAATCACTACATCCGGTTGAAAACGTCTTCCATCAGTCGTTTGCATACTCATCTGGATGCGGTATTCCTGGTCTTTTACAAGTCCGGAGCGTTCCAAAACCCTTTCCAGAATCATCTCACCCCAGTTACCCTGTTTTTTATTATCACCCTTCAACGCCCGGGTTAAGTTTTGGGTTTCCAGGCTCATCATTTTATTCATTTCCATTAACTGGGTGATGACCCCTTTTAAGATATTCCTTTCGCCAGCCTCTGTTCTGTAGGCCAGCTCAACCTTTTGCTCAAATGCTTTAATGTTTTCCCTCAGGGGATTTAATATAATATCCAGGTTAGTGCGGTTATGCTCAGTAAATTTATTGGTCTTTTCCTCAAGTATCCTGGAAGCTATCAATTCGAAATCCTTGTTAAATCTCTCCTGATTTTGCTTAATTTCCAGTTTTTGTTCTTCAATTTTTTCCTGTTGCGCTTTATAGTATGAGCGGGAGCTCTCGAGAGATTGCATTGCCTGCGAAAGCCTTTCAATAACAGTTTCTAATTCATCTTTTAACAGGCCCTTATCGGCTCTCAAATTTTCAGC
This sequence comes from uncultured Sphingobacterium sp., assembly GCA_964358565.1. GTDB lineage: Bacteria > Bacteroidota > Bacteroidia > Sphingobacteriales > Sphingobacteriaceae > Daejeonella. The sequence goes on from CAYHRC010000112.1 coordinate 3,315, forward strand.
TCGTTCTTCTGCCCTCGCCTGCCCGACCCTCAACTGTTCATTTTCCAGCTTTAAGCGGTTAAATTCATCCGGATTGAACTCATTGCTTACACTCTTTGATTTGAAAAAAAACAGAAAGATCAACAGAATAACAGCCGCGGCGAGCAGAAAAGATATGTCCATTTGCTAAAATTTTTATCAAAAGTAATAAATTGATTTAAACCGGGACAAGTTCAGCAACCTGTTCGCCAAGCAAACTTCCCATTGCAACACCCATCCCATTGCAGCGGACTGCGCAATACATATTCGGTTTTATTTCCTTCACAATGGGTTTTAATTGACCCTCGTATTTATTGCCGATAAGCTTGTTTATACCCGAAAGGCCAAAACCGGCAATTTTATCATTGGATACTGCATAAATGTCATGTTTTCCGATTACTTGCTTTAATAAATTGTTGAAGTATGGAATGCTGTCAATGCACTCATTTGCGAAGGCGCTTTCTGAATTTTTAAACACCTCGTAACCCCCGTATTGCTCAAATGAAATTGCATGATCGCCCAGGGTTTTACGTAACTTTTTAAGGCCTTTCCAGCGCATTTCAACAAGGTTGAGAAAGTCAGCTTCATCACTGGTTTTTAATTCCTCAATGACCTCAGAAATGCTCCCAAAGCAGGCAAAACCGGCATTTTTAGTGCTTGCCCCAGCTGGCAGGAAACCAGCCTCCAGCACCCCTACATTTAATTCAGGATGTTTCGTTTTTAAATGCAGAGCGGCGCTCAGACCAACGATTCCGCTGCCGATAATAATTACATCATAACCGGATAAAAATGCCTTTTTTTCCCAATATGAAAAATGGTGATCCATGTTATTTTACGTAAATTGATTCTTAAATTTTAATTCGGAATAATAATTGAATATAATTACTTAAAAAGAACGAAATGGGATTAATATTAATGATAGTTATTGCTGTAATAAGTTTTGCAGTTCAATGGCGCTTTAAAAGTAAATTTAAACAGTACTCTGAAATGCCGCTGGCTTCTGGTATGAGCGGAAAAGATATAGCAGAAAAAATGTTGAAAGATAATGGCATTCCTAATGTGCAGATCATCTCCGCAGAAGGACAATTATCTGACCATTATAATCCTGTGGACAGAACAGTAAACTTAAGTCCGGAAGTATATCACGGGCGCAGTGTTGCTGCAGCAGCTGTAGCGGCTCATGAATGCGGCCATGCCGTGCAACACGCTAAAGCATATGCCTGGCTAAACTTCCGCTCTGCTGTAGTTCCTGCGGTAAATGTAGCTTCAAAAATTACACAATGGGCACTGATGATCGGTGTTATGCTTCTTATATTTTCTGGTGATATAACAGTACTTGCGATCGGTGTTATTGCACTTGCTGTGGTTACACTCTTTGCCTTCATTACACTGCCTGTCGAATTCGATGCCAGTAACAGAGCTTTGGCCTGGTTAGAAAGCAATCGGGGTATGATGCAAACAAGCGTTGAACACGATCAGGCAAAAGATGCTTTATGGTGGGCAGCAATGACTTATGTAGTAGCTGCCTTGGGTTCGCTTGCAGCTCTGGTATATTATGCCAGTATGCTGATGAGCGGCAGAAGAGATTAAATTTTGGAACAACTATTGGTTTGGTAGCGAATAAATTAGTTTTATTAATCTCCTGACCAGTTTATACTGATCTTCAAATCTCAAATCTTTTAAAATGAAAGGTCACCTCAATTTATTCACTCCTGTAATCCGCCATAATGCTAATCCAATTATAACAAGCCGCGAGGTGAACCGGGCATGGAATAAACCGCATTTACAAACGATAACCGTTCATAACGCTGGGATTACAGAATATGAGGATGAAGTTATCATGCTTTTCCGTTCACATCTTCGAAACGGAATTTCTGTTCTTGGAATTGCCAGAAGTAAGAATGGGCTTAATGATTGGAAAATAGACCATAAACCGGCCCTGATCCCCTGTAATAAGAATGATATTTTTTTTGAAGGTGTTGATGTAGATGAACTGATAGAAAATGAACAGGGTGGCCTTGAAGATGCCCGCATCACAAAGCTTGACAATACCTATCTGATTACTTATAGTGCCTATCATGCTACGATCGCACATCGTGTGCGGGTTTCATTAGCAACCACACAGGATTTTAAAACATTTAAAAGATATGGCCCAGTACTTAGAACCGACATGCGGAACGTAGTCATATTTCCTGAAAAAATCGGTGATAAATATTATGGTCTGTTTCGTCCGAATGATCATACTCAACAGCACATTGGAGGCATATTCAAGCAAATTCAAATAGGAACAACAGATAATTGGGAAAGCTGTGATTGGCAGATCCGGACAGAGCCTGTTATGCTTCAGGCTGATGGCCCCAGCAGCTTTTCAGATAAAATTGGACCGGGAGCACCCCCGATTAAAACCAAATATGGCTGGCTGAATATTTTTCATGGTGTGAGGAGTACGATGGATGGCAATCCTTACGTTTTGGGTGTTGCTTTACATGATCTGATTAAACCGGAACAAGTTAAGATATCCAATATTCCTATCTTATTTCCATCAAAGGCAGATTGTATTGTGGAAAATGATGCATACGTTCATGTACCCAATGTGGTTTTTTGCTGCGGTGCAATCAGAAGACCTAATGGGGAAATATACATTTATTATGGAGGAAATGATACCGTTATGAATGTGGCCATTTCTCATGAGGATGTTTTAGCAGAATTATGCAATACATACCCACAAGATCCCAAAACGGGAAGACCCCTGTACGATTTCAGCTAAATATTTTGAGTAATGGTCTTCTGTGAGCTGTATAAATAAACTAAATTATCTAAGCCGCAGCTTCCCTGCAGACCAAACGTGTTAATTTAATTTATAGGGAGCTATAAGATAAAATTCAGGAATATTTACACGGAAGCGGAAGTCATCGATGATGCGTTTCATTTCATATGAACCCTTCATACTGCCCATGTCTGTTTTTAAATTACAACCCGAAACATATTCGTGTGTGTCGCCGGGCTCTATAACAGGCTGCTGGCCTACAACTCCTTCTCCTTCAACTTGACGGTGTGTGCCATTTGAATCGAATATATCCCAATGACGGTTAAGCAACTGAACGCTAGTTTCGCTTAAATTTTCAATGTTCACGCGGTAAGCAAACATAAAATGTTCATTAGCTGGATTGGAATATTCTGGCTGGTAAATAGTTTCTACCGATATTTTGACGCCATCAGTAATTTTTGTTACCATAACAAATAATTTTTTTAATGATTGGCAATATAGAAATAAACCCAATTATTGGGCCATTTCTGGTTGGAAAAGTTCATTTATTTCTTCAAGCACAGAATGAATATCCTGAATATTTTCTAAAGAAACGAGTTTTATACGAAATTCTTTAAAGTTAGGGACTCCTTTGAAATAATTAGCATAATGCCTTCTCATCTCAAAAACACCGGTTTTATCCCCTTTCCAAGCTATTGATTTCTCGAGATGGATGCGGCATACATCCACCCTTTCGCTTATTGTTGGCTCGGGTAAAGTTTGTCCAGTCTTAAAAAAATGTTTTATTTCTCTGAAAATCCATGGATAACCAATCGCGGCCCTGCCGATCATAATTCCGTCCACTTCATATTCCATCCTCCATTCGGCAGCTTTTTTTATTGAGGTGACGTCACCATTTCCGAAAATCGGGATTTTTATTCTCGGATTTCTCTTGATCTCACGGATCAATGCCCAGTCTGCTTCGCCTTTATACATTTGAGCCCTGGTTCGGCCATGAATGGTTAATGCCTGTATACCGACATCCTGCAAACGTTCGGCCACCTCATAGACATTCCTCGTGTTATCATCCCAGCCAAGCCTGGTTTTGACAGTAACCGGAAGCCTGGTGGAATCTACTACTGCTTTTGTCATCTTCACCATCTTATCGATATCCTGCAATAAACTTGCACCAGCACCGCGGCAGGCAACATTTTTAACAGGACAGCCATAATTTATGTCGATCAGATCCGGCTGCACTTGTGATGCGATGAGAGTCGCTTCGCGCATACTTTCAATTTCACTTCCAAATATCTGTATCCCGATAGGGCGTTCGTATTCAAAAATATCAAGTTTTGCCCTGCTTTTTGCAGCATCCCTGATAAGGCCTTCTGATGAGATAAATTCCGTATACATCATATCAACCCCATTCTGTTTGCACACAAAACGAAACGGTGGATCGCTCACATCTTCCATCGGCGCCAGCAGCAGCGGGAATTCCCCTAAATCTATATTTCCAATCTTAACAGACATTAACTATCTTTCAACCCTATAATTTTCCCGTGTTCAAGCGCAAAAATACAAATAATTCGTCAGCATGTTAAAATCCGGGTCAAAGGAGCGTCATCCGATCAGTTCTTTAATCTTATTACTTCTCCTTGTTTTTGGATGCACATTAGTATTCACACTCATCGGATTTGCTGTTGGGGGCTCTGTCTATGGGCTTAAAGCTTTATTTAATCCCGAATCTGGTGCTCCGGGCTCATTGGGATTTATGAGGCTGATACAAATATTTTCCTCTTTTGGGATGTTTGTTGTTTCTGCCGTGATTTTTGCAAAGACGGAGAGTAAGGACTGGCTGTCGTATTTGAAATTAAAGCATTTTTATATTGTACTGGCATTACTTACGATTGTTATCATGTTAAGCTTTGGGCCTTTACTTGAATTAAGTTCTGAGTTGAATAAGAGCATGAAGCTTCCGGGGTTTTTAAAAGAACTGGAAGATTGGATGCTTTCACAGGAGCAAAAGATGGCTGAATTGACCAAACAGCTTCTTAAAATGGAGTCTGTTAATATACTTTTGGTCAACTTATTAATGCTTGCCGCGATTCCGGGCCTGGGAGAAGAATTGATTTTCCGCGGATGTTTACAGAAAATTTTTGCTCGTTGGACG
>CAYHRC010000113.1:0-3546 GCA_964358565.1 uncultured Sphingobacterium sp.
TTTCTTACTAGCGGAGGCGGTTGTTTTAGGTATGCATACAGGTGATGCAACTGCCTATTACAATGAAGGAGTTAAAGCGGCGATGGCACAATGGGCCCTTTTTGGTGCGGGTGGCGTCATTTCAGCTGATAAAGTAAATACCTATCTGGCTTATAATCCATTTAAATCTGCAGGAACCGTGAATGATAAGGTTGAGCAGATCTCTACTCAAAAATGGATTTTATTTTACTTAGACCAGATTGAAAACTTTGCAAATTGGAGACGCACGGGATATCCTGCATTGATCCCAACAAATTATCCGGGAAATATAACCGGTGGTCGTATCCCTAGAAGATATATTGTACCCGAATCGGAAGAAACGCTGAATAAGGTGAATTTCTTAGATGCAAAAGCAAGGCAAAGTGGCGATAATACCTTATTGAGTCGCGTTTGGTGGGATAAACCTTAAAATTTTAATGCTTTCATCATAATAATTGATCCAATTTGTTTTTCTAAACAATCCAGTTGTTGTAAAATAAATTGGATTATTTTTCTCAACTTCATTAAGTTTAAGAACAATAAGCAGGTATGAAACGTAGAAATCTCATAAAATACCTTTCCGTATTACCGCTTTCAGGTGCGGTAATTGGTTCAGGAATTCCTTTTCAATCCGTTTTAGCTGATGATGGTGTTTTTTCCGGGATCGCTCAGCCGAATGGTTCACCCAAGCGGATCGCTGCAATTATTACTGAATACCGCCCCAATTCGCATGCTGATGTTATCGTCGGTAAATACCTGGAAGGATATAATCAGGATCAGATGGCTCCATATCCGGAATCAAAGATCGTTTCTATTTTTACCGAACAGGTTCCTGAAAATGATATGAGCCGGCCTATGGCTAAAAAATACAATGTGCCCATATTTCGTACGGTGGCTGATGCATTGACTCTGGGAGGGGATAAGCTTGCAGTAGATGGGGTTTTGTTGATTGGAGAACACGGGAATTATCCATTGAATGATAAGGACCAGAAACTTTATCCGCGGTTCGAAATGTTCCTGAAAATAACGGATGTGTTTAGGCAATATAAGACTTCGGTTCCTGTATTTAATGATAAACACCTTTCATGGAACTGGAGACAGGCAAAACGAATGGTGGATATCTCCCGCGAATTAAAATTTCCGATGCTGGCTGGTTCAACCGCCCCGGTCACATGGCGCATACCTGCGGTCGACACGCCATATGGAGTAGCACAGAAACATGCTGTTGCTATCTCATTCAGTGGTTTGGATATTTATGGCTTTCATCTGCTTGATGCATTGCAGTCGGTAGTAGAACGCAGAAAAGGCGGAGAAACAGGTGTGCGATCGGTACAATGCCTCGAAGGTCAGGATTGCTGGGATTACATGGATCAGAATGAATGGGTAAGCCGATTATTTACAGAGGCCTTATCCAGAAGCGATACCCGCAAGGAAGGCAATGTAAAAACTCTCGTAAAAAAGCCTGCTGTGTTTATTGTCGATTATAGTGATGGTCTGAAGGCTGCCGCTTTTCTTATGACCGGTTTAGTTGAAGATTTTACAGTTGCTGTTGATGTGGAAGGGCAACAAAAGCCTGTTTCAACTTTGATGCGTATGCAGAATGGAAAGCCTCATTACCATTTTGGCTGCCTGGTTAAAAACATAGAGATCCTATTCCAGACCGGGAAGGCTCCTTATCCGGTTGAACGTACAATGCTTAGCAGCGGGATATTGGATTTCGCCCTTGAATCCAGGTTTCTTGGTTACAAAAAACTGGATACCCCGGAGCTGGCCAAAGTAAATTACAAGTCTTCACCAGACTCCCATTTTTTTACCAAAGGTTGGGATAGTAATGGTAAACGATTGGATTAAAAGTGTTTAATGTAATGTTTTTGATATCAGGGAGCTTAACATTGAGAATATTTTACCTTGTGTATTGAAAATTATAAAAATAAACCTGCATCAGCCAGCCTGCGACAGACTTGCTATATGCTTACAAATAATATGAAATAAGTCTTTTCTACAATTAGGATGCTTATCCATCCGCACCTGTTGACATTAATAAATAAAATACTATATGAAACCTGCATGAGCTTACCGCTCGCACAACGACATGAATAAGCTCATGCAAGCTTCATAGCCTTTAAAAATAAATTATATTCAGATGAAAAAAATCTTCTTTTTGTTTACTGTCATTCTCCTTCAGGGAGGAATTATTGCTTTTGCACAGCCTTATAATATTATAATAAAGGGAGGCCATGTAATTGATCCGAAAAATGGTGTTAATGGCATCATGGATGTTGCAATTGCTAATGGAAAAATTGCCAGAGTTGCTCCAAATATTGATGCCAGCCAGGCAAGCCATGTTGTAAATGCTGCTGGGATGTATGTTACTCCCGGACTTATTGACCTCCATGGACATGTTTTTGCAGGTACCGAACCTGATCATATGTACAGTAATGGTTTTAATAGCATAGCTCCGGATGGATTTTACCAAAGAGTAGGAGTGACGACTGTTGTGGATGCAGGTGGAGCAGGATGGAAATCATTTCCAACATTCAAAAAGAACATCATAGATAATTCCCAAACCCGTGTACTTTCATTTCTGAATATTGTTGGTGAAGGGATGCGCGGAGGAATCTATGAACAGAATGTCAATGATATGGATCCGCAAATGGCAGCTAAAGCGGCTAAGCAATACAAAGATTATATTGTAGGAATTAAAGTGGCTCACTTTACGAGTCCGGATTTTACGAATGTGGATCGTGGCGTTGAAGCAGGTAAACTTGCCAACATACCGGTAATGGTTGATTTTGGTGGAACCAAACCAAGGCTTTCGCTGGAAGCATTGTTAATGAAACATCTGCGTCCGGGCGATATTTTTACACATACGTTTGGTGAATTACTGGATACTAAAGAATCCATAGTTGATACAGCCAAACAAGAATTAAAGCCATATGCACTGGCTGCTCAGAAAAGAGGGATTATTTTTGACGTAGGTTACGGTGGCTCCAGTTTCAGATACTCGCAGGCAATTCCTGCAGCAAAGGCTGGATTTCATCCAAACACTATTAGTACAGATCTTCACATCAGCAGTATGAAGGGCTCTATGAAGGATATGTTATTAGTGATGTCGAAATTTCTTAAAATTGGGATGAATCTGCAGGAAGTCATCAAGGCCAGTACCTGGGCGCCTGCTCAGGCTATTAAACGTGAAGAGCTCGGACATCTTTCTGTTGGAGCTATTGCCGATGTGGCCATTCTCAACATGAGAAAGGGCAATTTTGGTTTCTATGATATGGCTGGATATAAAATGAACAGCGATGAAAAGCTGGAGTGCGAAATGACCATTTTTGGAGGGAAAATCGTTTATGACCTGAATGGTATTGTCAGTCCGCTGCCAAATGTTAAAGATTAAATTTTTACCGGCCTTTTCTTTTTGAAGAGCCATCCATTAGAAATAAAAATGAAAAGCCGAATTGCTTCCCCTGCTTTTGATAAATCGTATTCCCACTTTGAATATTTCATGGGATAAAAGCAAAATAAAGC
>CAYHRC010000113.1:3556-8241 GCA_964358565.1 uncultured Sphingobacterium sp.
CTGGAGGAAGCATTAATGTTACCGTTCATATGATGAAAGCAGAAGAAGTTAAAATTGGTAGCTGCCAGAATTAAGGAAGAACTTACCAAAGCTTTGATTTAGATGATTTTATTAAATGCTTTTTACTTTTTATCCGGGCAGGTAATATCAGGAAACATCGTCATTCTCAAACAATTATGAAAACAAAAATTGATTTTTTAACATAATTATCGTTCAACCTAATATTAATAAACATCATCGTTATGAAACGTAGAGATATTCTCAAAACCCTCACCATTCTGCCTCTTGCGGGAGGTATGACTGCGGCTGCAGCACCATTAGAAAGTATGTTTTCAGCCCCGGCTGCGAAACGAGATCTGTTCTCAGAACTGGGTATACGTACTTTCATCAATGCAGCAGGAAACTATACAGTCATGTCAGGTTCCCTGATGACGCCTGATGTCATGGATGCAATTAATGGGGCATCCAAAAAATTCGCTTTAGTGGATGATGTTCAGGAAAAGGTTGGACAAAAAATTGCAGAAATGTGTCATGCAGAAGCTGCTATGGTAACTGCAGGTTGCTGGTCGGCCTTGATGCTTGGTATGGCCGGAGTGCTTACTGGCATGGATACCAAAAGGGTAAGTCAGGTGCCTAATCTGGCCGGAACCGGAATGAAAACTGAGGTGATCCTGCAAAAGAGCCATTCTCTCGGTTATGATCATGCCCTTACCCAGGCAGGAGTAAAACTAATCATGGTTGAAACCAGACAGGAACTCGAAAATGCGATCAATGAAAATACAGCAATGCTTTGGTTCCTGAACCGTGAAGCTCCAAAGGGTCAGATCAAGCATGAAGAATGGCTCGAGCTGGGTAAAAAATATAACCTTCCAACTATGATCGATATCGCTGCAGATGTCCCTCCCGTTGAGAATCTCTGGAAATTCAATGATATGGGATTTGATATTGTTGTGATATCCGGTGGTAAGGCTATGCGAGGTCCTCAGAGTTCAGGAATTCTGATGGGTAAGAAGAAATATGTTGCAGCAGCACTTTTGAGTAATAATCCAAGAGGGGGTATTGGCCGTGGTCAGAAAGTGAATAAGGAAGAGATGCTTGGTATGTATGCTGCACTTGAGCGATTTATTAATCTGGACCATAAGAAAGAATGGCAGATTTGGGAAAGTAAGATCGCATTCATTGCAAATTCTATTAAATCCATTGCCGGAGTTAAAACAGAAACATTTATCCCACCAACAGACAATCATATGCCTACCCTCAAGGTGACATGGGACCCGAATAAGATAAAACTTTCAAATACAGAAATGGGTGAGCGATTACGCCAGGGTAATCCATCCGTGGAAGTTATTTCATGGGAAACACCGAACACTATACGTATGGGCATGCATGTTCTGGAAGCAGGGGAAGAGAAAATCGTGGCAGCCCGTGTGAAAGAAGAACTAATGAAAGCTTCAGTATAATATATGAATTCTTAACTTAATAAAATGCAAAAACGTTTTTTCTTATTAGCAGCGCTGTTTATACTCGCTAATTTTTCAGTTCAGGCACAGACTTATCAGACTCTGCTCAAAGGCGGGCATCTTATTGACCCGAAGAACAATATTGACCAGGTTATGGATGTAGCCATTCAGGATGGTAAAATCGCAGCTATTGCTCAGAATATAGATCCCAAACTTGCAAAACAGGTTATCGATATAAGCGGTAATTACGTTACTCCCGGACTTATTGATATCCATGGGCACGTATTTGCAGGCACCGAGCCTGACGGACAACTGATGAATGGATCTTCTTCCCTTCCTGCCGATGGTTTTACATTCAGAGTAGGTGTGACTACAATTGTGGATGCCGGAGATGCAGGTGCGAATGATTTCCCATTGTTTAAACAAAATGTGATTGATAAATCTCAGACCAGGGTACTTGCATTCCTGAATATCTCAAAGGAAGGTATGCGTGGGGACGAGATGTCTGTATATCAGCAGACTACAAGTTTTATGGACCCTGTGCTGGCTGCAGACGTTGCAAAACACTACAAGGATTATATCGTCGGGATTAAAGTTGCTCATTTTCACAGATCAGATTTTGTAGCGGTAGATCGCGCTATTGCAGCAGGCAAATTGGCTAATATACCGGTAATGATCGATTTCGGAGGGGCAAAACCAAGACTTTCCATAGAGGATCTGTTCATGAACAGGCTTCGTAAGGGAGATATCTTTACCCATACTTATGGTCAGTTGCTTGAAACAAAAGAAACTATTGTTGATGTTGAAACAAATACCTTAAAGCCTTTTGTACTTGCGGCCAGAAAAAAGGGGATCATTTTTGATGTCGGCCATGGTGGAGGCAGTTTTACTTTTTCACAGGCAATACCTGCAACAAAGCAAGGCTTTTATCCTGAAACAATAAGTACCGACCTGCATACAGGCAGTATGAATTCTGCTATGAAGGATATGCTGAATGTGATGTCTAAATTTTTAGCACTGGATATGAAACTTCCCGATGTGATTAAAGCCAGTACCTGGGCTCCGGCACAGGCAATAAAACATGAAGAACTGGGTAACCTTTCGGTAGGTGCCATCGCTGATGTGACTGTGCTTAACCTGAGGGAAGGTAAATTTGGTTTTTACGATGTGGCAAGGTTCAAGAAAGAGGGAAAGAATTTGCTTGAGTGCGAAATGACTATTAAGGGAGGCAGGATAGTATATGATCTGAATGCCTTGTCTTTCCCTACAGCTAAACAGTAAAAACAGATCATTCAGGCCTGTCTTTAAATAAATTGTATCATTTCATTTTTATATTAACATGAAACAAGTCTCATTTACCCTGCTTTTATTCTTTTGTATACTTTTAAGTTCGAAGTTCAGTCATGCTCAGTCTGTTACCAAAGATCCTGAAACCAGGATCAGAGAACTTGGTATAGTGTTGAGAACACCGGGGCCGCCTTCCGCCAATTTCGTAGGGGCTGTCAGGGTGGGTAACCTGGTTTATCTTTCAGGTCAGGGGCCGCTAAAAGCTGATGGAAAGTTCATGATCGGGAAGGTGGGCAAGGAGATTTCCTTTGAGGAAGCAAAGGCAGCAGCGCGTTTAACAGGTATTTGTTTACTGGAAGCTCTGAAAGCTGAAGTAGGAAATCTGAATAATGTAAAAAGAATTGTAAAGGTGTTGGGAATGGTCAATGCGGTCCCTGAATTCGATAATCATTCACAGGTGATCAATGGTTTTTCTGACCTGATGGTTGAAGTTTTTGGTGAAAATGGAAAACATGCCCGCTCTGCCATCGGACTGGGCTCACTGCCCAGAAACATTCCTGTTGAGATTGAAATGATCGTAGAAATGAAAGATTGATTTTTTAAGCATATAAATTAAAATTCAAATGAAACGTAGAGAAGTTATTAAGCTATTATCTGCTGCACCGATAGCAGGAGGAATAATAAGCAGTATTCCATTCCAGTCTTTTGCAGAAGATACTTTAAAACCAGCGGCAGGCCGTGATCTTTTCAAAGAATTGGGACTTAAAACATTTATCAATGCTTCATGCGTTTGCACTACTTTAACGGCTTCTTTGATGCCAGTTGAGGTATTACAGGCAATCACAAAAGGAGCAGAAGAATTTGTGTTATTGAATGAAGTTCAGGATAAAGTAGGAGAAAAGATTGCAGAGCTATGCCATGCTGAGGCTGCGACGGTTACTGCCGGTTGCTGGTCGGCTTTGGTGCAGGGTTTAGCAGGTGTTCTGACAGGAATGGATCGCAGCAAAGTCAGTCTGCTTCCCAAGCTGGAAGGAACCGGTATGAAATCTGAAGTAATTTTACAAAAGGCGCATGCCAATGGATACCATCAGGCTCTGACCAATACAGGTGCTACTCTGGTAATCGTAGAAACGCTGGAAGAAGCTGAGGCCGCAATCAATGGAAAAACAGCTATGCTTTGGTTTTTGAACAGGGAGTTACATGCCGGTAAACTGAATTATGAAACTTGGCTTGCTCTAGGTAAAAAACATAATATTCCAACTATGATTGATATTGCCTCAGATGCACATCCTGTAGAAAATCTGTGGAAATTCAACGATATGGGTTTTGATCTGGTGGCAATTTCCGGAGGTAAGGCGATGAGAGGTCCGCAAAGTGCAGGTATACTCATGGGAAAGAAAGATCTCATAGCAGCATCGCGCTTAAGTGCACCTCCCAACAGCGGTATCTGCCGTGGTCATAAAGTGAATAAAGAAGAGATTCTGGCAATGTATGTTGCTCTGGAGCGACATATCAAAATGGATCACGGGAAGGAATGGAAGATGTGGGAGGATAGCATGGCAGTTGTAGTGAATACGATCAGGAATGTCAAAGGAGTAATTACAGAGGTTTTCATTCCAGATATTGCCAATCATACACCGACATTACATCTTTCCTGGGATAATAGTCTTATTAAAATGACCGGAAGGCAACTTAAGGAGCGTTTGTGGAATGGAAATCCTGGTATTGAAGTCATGGGGGGAGGCACTATGGGTGATAAAAAGGATGGTATTGAATTATCCGTCTGGCAGTTGAAACCCGGACAGGAGAAGATTGTGTCCGCACGAATTAAAGAAGAATTACTTGCAGCATCAGTATAAGCAGGATCATACAGTACACAAACCGAAAATGAATAAAAATTAAAGCACATGGAAGCTTCATCACCATTAAAAACAAATT
>CAYHRC010000114.1:0-8231 GCA_964358565.1 uncultured Sphingobacterium sp.
TCGGGAACACGTTATGGGCAGGAAATGTTGAAATTCACCTGCGCTCCTCAGACTGGGAGCGGCATCAGCATCAGTTCGATAAAGCCTATGATAATGTTATCCTGCATGTGGTAGGCAAGCATGATCTGAAGATATTCCGCACTGATGGAACAGATATACCGGTATTTGTTTTAGATGAATTAATTCCGCCAAAAATTGTCGCTAATTATTTCAATCTCATGGAAGCCATGAGCTGGATCCCTTGTGAGAAACAGATCAAAGATGTTGATCCTTTTTATATTAACAGCTGGCTTTCGCGGATTTTGATTGAGCGTTTGGAGGAAAAGCTAAATCTGATAGAGGAAATTCTGGTGGAGGTACGGGGAAGCTGGGATGATGCATTTTACATCATTTTAGCCCGTAATTTTGGTTTCAAAACTAATTCTGTTCCTTTTGAGATCCTCGCACGTTCTTTACCGCAGCAATTACTTGCCCGGTATAAAAATAAACCACTGCAAATTGAAGCATTGATTTTTGGACAGGCAGGCTTTTTAAATGGAAACTTCAAAGATGATTATCCTAAAATGCTTAAACGTGAATACCTTTTCCTGAAAGAAAAACATTCCTTAAGTCCGATAGATAAATACCTGTGGAAATATATGAGATTGAGGCCGCGTAATTTCCCGACAATAAGGCTTGCACAGTTTGCCGCGCTGGCTATCAAATCAAATCATCTTTTTTCAAGAATACTCGATGAGAAAGACTTAAATGTGATTATTCAAATGTTCCGGGACTTGCCGGTTAACTGTTACTGGGATACGCATTACCGGTTTGAATTAAAATGCAGTCCTTCATCCTCCTGTTTGGGAGAACAGTCTGTAAATAATATCCTTGTGAATACTATATCCACATTTTTATTTGCCTTTGGAAAACGAACCAGTACAAATATTTATATAAACAGGAGCTTAAATTTACTTGAAAAGCTGCCGCCTGAAACAAACGGAATAATCAGACGTTTCAATGAACTAGGAGTTAAACCAGAAAGCGCTTACTTTTCGCAATCACTGATGCAGCTAAAAAAAACGTATTGTGATCAAAAGAAATGCTTATCTTGTGGAATTGGGACCAAATTATTGAATTTTTAACATGTTGCAGCAATTTATTACTTTTTTTGAAAAGCGATCTTTCGGTGTTTGTACATACCTGGGAGAACGCTTTAATATTTCCATCTCTAAGATCAGGTTGTTCTTCATATATTCTTCTTTCCTGGCAGTAGGCTTCCCCCTGATTGTTTATGTATTTGCGGCCTTTGTTTTAGATGCCCGAAATTATGTAAAGCGAATCAGGACAAGCGTATGGGATTTCTAAAAAAATAGAACACCTTAAATCAAGGTGCTCTATCCCTTTAAAAAATCACTGAAACTTAATATTTCCCCTAAGTTCACCACTGGTGACAGTAGAACTATGGATATTGACATACCATTTACCGGCTAATAACTGGGCTGCCTGAACATCTGTCAATGCTATGGTTGAACCGCTTAGAGTTCCGCTGCTGCTGGTCGAAAAGCCGGTAATCCCTATGGCTACGCCCGAGCTGATTGCATCTGTTCCTGTTTCGGACCCATGAAAATGCATATTTGTTGTTGTGGCTGCAGCATTTCCTAATTGCCATGTAATTTTATATGTAATTACTTTGATTGTTGGATCATAGGATATTTCTGCCGTTCCATTACCGGATGTTGTTACAGCAGGTACTTCCTGGGCACCAGTCATCTGGACAGTGACCTTCCTGATCAGACTTTCCGGTGCATCATCCTTCTTGCATCCGGTGAAGAGAAACAATGTAAGCACTGCTGCACATACAGATAGCTGTGCTGATTTCGTAAATAAGGCCTTTTTCATAAATGATTTTATTTTATGGTTTAAGCCTTTACGGGTAAAAATTATTAAGGGTTGCCTACGTACTTTATTATAATATCTGAAAGTTCAGGCTTTTTGAAGTAGCAGGTAAGCATTAGAGGCGAGATCTGCTGACTGGTTTTTTGAGTGGCAAGCGATGGATTAGTAGTCAGGAGAGCATTTAATTCATGAGCATTGCCAGTTTGTATATATTCTTCCAGTAAATCTTGACTCATTATTTACTTAATTAATTAAAAAATATCTGTCAAAGAATCAATATTAATAAAAATAAATAAAAAATCCCACTCCATAACGGAGCGGGATTATCCACCTAAACCTAAACTAAAAACTTTGTCTTAAATATTTTCTCTTATGTTATTCGCCGGAATTATATATCTTATACCTGTAGGACTTAACAGTTTTCTGAAGGTTTAATGAACGGCAAAAAAAATGTCCCTATTCGAACATATCTGATTATTCTTTATAACGTTATATTTGTCAAGTTTAGCTAAATATCGAATGCCCCTAAGAGGAAACCAATTCAGGAATGCAAATTCTTTTCGCGACGAACCGAAGTCTAAAACTACTTCAAAGCAGAGGAGCCCCAGGGAAACAACAGAAGCCTTGCCAAAGTTCAGGCTGAACGATGATCGCACAATTAAGATCATAGGCTTATTCTTTCTTATAGTGTCGCTATATTTCATGATTGCCTTTACTTCCTATTTATTTACCTGGCAGGATGATCAGAGTTATGTATTGGATGCTAACGGGGGCTGGGCTAATCTATGGAAGACACAGGCAGAACTCTCAGCTATGGGCCTGAACCAGCCAATCGTTGAAAACTGGCTTGGAAAGTTTGGTGCGCTTTTATCACATCAATTCATTTACGAATGGTTTGGAATGGCTTCTTTCATCTTTATTGCTGTTTTCTTTATTGCAGGATATCGCATGTTATTTAAGATCAGGATATTTTCAATTAAAAAGACACTCGCTTATTCATTCTTCTTTTTAATATTTACTTCTGTTACACTTGCATTCTTTCATGCTTTTATATCCGATTATCCTCATTATCTGGAAGGTGGATTCGGGTTTTGGACAAACAGGTTGCTTCAGGCCCAGATTGGAAATGCCGGGACAAGCGGACTTCTTGCTTTTGCCGGGTTAAGTGTTTTGATCATAGCTTATAATATAGATTTTCGGTTTCCCGCACGCAATACTAATCCGGCTTACGTAGCTCCGGATGCATCAGAAGATGTAGAACTTGAAGAGGAAATAAAGTTTGCGCCTGTAGAATTTAACTTGCCAAACCGGTCAAATCAGGCACCCGACGCCCTCAATAAGATTAATCAAAACCTCAGTCTTGATCATACAGGGCATGAAGAGCATAAAGCGGTTGTTCTCAGTCCTTCCCGCAATATACCTATGGAAACTGCCAGCGCTGTGGCTAATGATTTTAAAGAATCACCTCCATTGACGATTGAGAAAACTGAAGAAGAAAAAAAATCAACAGAGCTGGTTGAACAATTTGGGATGTATGATCCAACGCTTGATCTTTCGAGCTATAAATATCCAACCCTGGATCTGCTGGAAAACTACGGATCAAATAAGATTGCGGTAAATTCGGAAGAGCTTGAGGCTAATAAAAATAAAATCGTTGAGACCCTCAACCATTATAACATTGAGATAGATAAAATAAAGGCAACTATTGGTCCCACAGTTACCTTGTATGAAATCATTCCCGCTCCCGGTGTGAGGATATCCAAGATCAAAAATCTTGAAGACGATATTGCATTAAGTCTTGCAGCTTTAGGTATCCGTATCATCGCACCCATGCCGGGTAAAGGAACTATTGGCATAGAAGTACCCAACCAGCATCCGGAAATGGTTTCTATGCGTTCGGTACTGGCGACAGAGAAATTCCGGAACACTACGATGGATCTGCCTATAGCCCTGGGAAAAACTATCTCAAATGAAGTTTACATAGCCGATCTGTCAAAAATGCCGCATTTACTTGTGGCAGGTGCGACGGGTCAGGGTAAATCGGTGGGTATTAATGCTATCCTGATATCCCTTCTTTATAAAATGCATCCTTCCCAATTGAAGTTCGTGCTGGTAGATCCTAAAAAGGTTGAATTGACACTCTTTAGAAAAATCGAAAGGCATTTTCTCGCCAAACTGCCCGGAGAAGCAGATGCCATTATTACCGATACCAAAAAAGTAATAACTACGCTAAATTCCTTGTGTATCGAAATGGATATGCGCTATGACCTGTTGAAGAACGGCCATGTGAGGAATTTGAAAGAGTATAATCAAAAATTTATCAGCAGAAGACTTAATCCGAATGAAGGCCACCGCTTTCTTCCCTTCATTGTGCTGATCATTGATGAGTTTGCTGATCTGATGATGACAGCAGGAAAAGAAGTTGAAACTCCCATTGCACGTATTGCCCAGCTGGCCCGTGCTGTGGGGATCCACCTGGTTATAGCAACACAAAGGCCATCTGTAAATATAATTACTGGTACAATTAAGGCCAATTTCCCGGCACGCCTTGCGTTCAGGGTATTGTCAAAAATTGATTCACGTACCATCCTTGATAGCGGTGGCGCAGATCAGCTCATTGGAAGAGGAGATATGCTGCTATCAACCGGAAGTGATCTTATCAGGATCCAATGTGCTTTTGTGGATACTCCTGAAGTTGAAAGAATTTCTGAATTCATCGGCTCTCAGAGGGGATATCCTTCAGCATGGATGCTGCCAGAATATCTGGATGAGAATGCCGAATCCTCAATGAAAGATTTTGATGCTTCAGACCGGGATCCGCTATTTGAGGAAGCCGCAAGGATGATCGTTATGCATCAGCAGGGATCTACCTCCTTGATACAGAGAAAGTTAAAATTGGGCTACAACCGGGCCGGAAGAATAATCGATCAGCTGGAAGCGGCTCATATTGTCGGGCCATTTGAAGGAAGCAAAGCACGCGAGGTGCTGATACCTGACGAATATTCTTTGGAACAGTTCTTGGGTACATTAGATAAAGAATAAATAATTATTAGAAAAAATAGAGATGAAAAAGTTAATGATATGTGCTTTTGTTCTTTTGGGTTCAGGAATGAACCTGATGGCACAGAGTGAGGTTAAGGCTAAGTCTATCCTGGCGGAGGTGAGTAAAAAATACCGCAATTACGACGTTATCAAAACAGAATTTACATATACTCTGGAAAATCAGCAGGCTAAAATAAAGGAAACGCAGGCAGGTACATTATTTGTCCGTTCGAAATTGAATAAATATAAAATTATTCTGAAGGGTCAGGAATTAATTAGCGATGGTAAGAATCAATGGACCTATCTTAAAGCAGATAAGGAAGTTCAGCTGAGTGAAGTAGATCAAAGCTCAGATGGCTTAAATCCGGCAAAGATCTTTACTATTTATGAGAAGGGATTTAAGTCCCTTTATACAAATGATACAAAGGTTAACGGAAGATACGTTCATAACATCGATCTTACACCGACTGATAGTAAACGCAGTTTTTTCAAGGTCCGTTTGCAGATCGATAAACTAAATAAGCAAATTACAAATGCTGTCATCTTTGATAAGAACGGCAACAAGTATACCTATACCATTAAAACGTTCACTCCTAATATCAAGGTTCCGGAATCTACATTTGCTTTCGATGCAAAGAAATATCCGGGTGTTGAGCTTGTCGATTTAAGATAAGCTTCTCATAAATCTTATAAAGGGTTCAGGCGAATAGCTTTGAACCCTTTTTTTGTTATTTTTGAAATGGAATGATACTTTCTTATACACAGCATACCCTCGATAAACTGGAAGCCCTGCTTAAATCGCTTGGATTTAAGTTAAGGTATGAAAAGGGTAATTTTAAAACCGGAGCCTGTATTTTAGAGAAGGACAGGATCATAATCATAAATAAGTTTTCTAATCTGGAAAGTAAGATCAACTCGGTGGCTGAATTGCTTCAAAGTTCAGAGACTGATGAAAGTTTACTGGATGATAAGCAAAAGACTTTCCTTTATTTATTAAAACAAACTAAAATAGAATTTTGAAGGTCACATTCTTAGGAACAGGAACTTCTCAGGGAGTGCCCGTAATTGCCTGCGATTGCATTGTCTGCAAATCGGAAGATACGCATGATAATCGCCTGCGTGTTTCTATTTTGATCGAGTATGAAGGAAAAGTTATTGTGATTGATTGCGGTCCGGACTTCAGGTATCAGATGCTGCGTGCCAGGGTAAAACACCTCGATGCGATAATCTTCACCCATGAACACAAAGATCATGTGGCGGGGCTGGATGATATCAGGGCATTTAACTATAAGCAACAGTCGGAAATAAACGTTTATGCACATAAACGTGTTCAGGAAGCCTTAAAACGTGAATTTTCCTATATTTTTTCAAGCAATAAATATCCTGGTCTTCCCCGCCTTGATCTGTATGATATTGAAGATAACAAGCCTTTTATGGTCTCTGATATCGAGGTAATACCTGTTTCGGTGATGCATTTTCAACTTCCTGTTTTTGGTTATCGCATTGGCAATTTCACCTATATTACAGATGCCAAAACGATCAGCGAGGAAGAGAAACAAAAAATTAAAGGATCGGAAATTTTAGTGATCAATGCCTTGCAGAAGGAGAAGCATATTTCACATCTAACCTATGATGAGGCTCTTGATCTTGCCCGGGAGATCGGAGCAAAGAAGACCTATCTGACACATGTAAGCCATCGCCTTGGCACCCATAAAGAGATTTCTGCTGAACTTCCTGATGGTATTTACCTGGCTTATGATGGGCTGGAGCTTAACCTGTAGATTGATTATTCAATTTGTTATTTCCTGTCTTTAGCAGGGGCTAATCAATCTGAGGCTGGCCGTTGTGAGTTCGGGCCTCAGCGGGTCTTGATCTGGTATGAAATTGGGTTTAAGACTGACGAAGTCCTTTTCCGCCCGGTCATGTGACTTCGTAAGTCGGATTCAAGACTTACGAAGTTATCCCTCCGATTAGCCTGTAAACTTCGTCAGTCGCTTAAAAGATCGTTTTGAAATTTCGTTTAAGACTGACGAAGTCCTTTTCCGCTCGGTCATGTGACTTCGTAAGTCGGATTCAAGACTTACACCTTCATTCACAAGGAAATTGTGCCTGACATTTAGGTTAACAATAGAATTCATAATTTCCCGCATGTATTCATTTCCACAGTATATGAAATTTAATAAAATTATACATACACTGAATAATATCTATAAGTTTTTTTATAAGTACCCTTCAAATAATTGGTATAAATTGTTTTGTTGGGGACAACACCAACAAAGGCATGGTTTATAGGATTAGTAGAAGAAATATGATGTGGCTGCGGATCGAAGGAGTAAAATAGTACATGGGTGAGTGTGGTATTGAGCATGCTCTAAGGATGCTCTTAGCATGCTCGGCGGTATCTTTGGGAGGTTGGCCTCACCCAATGGACTTAGATAGTAATTAACAGAATTTGTAATTGCACTCTCCAAAGGAGAGGGAGGTGTATTGTATTAATTTGTGTCAGGTTAAGACTGGAGAAAAAGTTTGTAAGCGAAATTTTTTATGAACCCATTCATTTATTACAATTCTTGTGTTCTTTTTAGCCTCCGTAAAAAAGTCCAAAAGCTTCAGGAATTACAATTTAATCCGAACAGAGTTATATGTTTCATGAAACAAGGCGATCGAAAATCTTGAATAAACCTCTTTGGCGATGCAAATATTGGTTTGCTTTAACAATTTGCGTTGTACCGGTACTTAACAAAATTTATTAATCCTTAAAAATTGAGAAATCATGGGAACAATCAGAACAGGAGCCAATAGAGGCTCCGGAAAAGCCGGAAGTATCATCGGCAGCAGCTGGCCTGACATCCGAAAGCAATAGCAAACCTGCCTGTGCATCCGGCAACCCGCAACTCACAACAGGCAACTAGCAATAAACTGATCGGGATCGTTTACTCATTTCATTTTCACCTTTAAATACATTATGATTAACCCGGACCATGATGCCATTGATCCGATTTGGAATAAGTGCCCGGGAGCAGATTCGAACTGCCACGCCCTTTCGAGCGCCACCCCCTCAAAGTGGTGCGTCTGCCAATTTCGCCACCCGGGCTTTAGAATTACGAATTACGAATTACGAAATTTGAAATTTGAAATTTGTAATTCGTAATTAAAAATGTGCCCGAAGAGAGACTCGAACTCTCAAGGATATAACTCCAACGGCTTCTGAGACCGCAACGTTTACCAATTTCGCCACGTGGGCAGACACTTTATGCCTCGTTTACCATCCCGATAGCTATCGGGATCGCCACGTGGGCAGGCGCGCAAAG
>CAYHRC010000115.1:0-8231 GCA_964358565.1 uncultured Sphingobacterium sp.
TTCCGGGTGGCTCACTTTGAGCAGATTGGTGGCTCACTTTCACGCAGATTTTTCAATTACCACGTTATGAAAACAGTTATTCTATTTATCGCTTGTAGTTTTTACCAAATCGCTTACTGCCAATATAGCGAAGAGGCTGAGCAGCATATATTAAAAGATCAACTACTCCACGAAGATGCTATTAACAATTTGTGCGATAGTCTACAGTTAAATAAAGCAATCAGTACCTTCAATGGTTTAAAAGACGGAATATTTAATTCTAGTGTGAGTGCTACTCAATATCGAACTAATGATTTCTCTTATTTATTCGCCGGTAAAATCCATAATGTAACTCTATACTTTAAACAAGATAAACTGGTCTTAAAAACGTATTTTTTCCTAACTGCCGCCGATTACGTATTGGCATCTGGTGGCATTATGATGAGAGTACAGGCATTACCCTTGAAAATAGCGACTGACGAAGGATTTCTAGAGGTCTTTGAAACTAGCAGATATACTATTAGAGGACAAACACCCAAAAACGGGAATCCTGGGTTTATAATGGTAGCTGACAAATTAATTGTTCCATACAACAAATAATTTATATTTTTAATACATGGACAAAATCGATGATATATTAATAAGGGCAGATTATTTTGCATTTACAAAACTCATAGATCCTGATATATTTGCTTGCGGTCTAGCATACCTTAATAAAGATGATACGTTAAGGGTTGGACATTATTTAAAGAGGTGTGCAAAAGGGATGACTTGTTCTATCTCCTTATTAGAGACAGATACCGAAAGATATACTATAACAATAACCAGAGAAGACAAAGAAGAACTTTTAGTATTAGGTAATACGTGGATTCCTCCTGCTTTTATGGCTGTAATGGAAGTTTATAATGAACCTGGCATCCGGAATAATATGCGACTTTTTCCAGTATTGAGAGAAAACGGAATGTTAGATTGTTTGTCTATGGATGATTCGGATGAATATAACGGGTCAATAGCCGTTACCAGCTGTTTGTTATTATCGTAAACCATGCACCTTAATTTGTGCTCTTTTTCCTCTAACTGCTTCTGGGGTATAGGTGCCCTCCAGAGGGGGACAGCAAAACGCCTAAGGGATTTGAGTTAAATGTGTTACATTTTCCATTTACCAATCAATCACCGACAATAGACAACAGTTCTACTCCAGCAACAAAGTATCATCCTCATCTGTTAAGCTTAGGGAAATCGTATCCGCTCCCGCTATACCTTCAATGGAACCTTTTATACCTGAAGCATTTAAAAGCACTTTATCCAGTTGCTTTTCACGCATTTTCCACATTTTCTCCATTGCATCACGCTCTTTATGGATGGAAAGGCGCATACTCATATATCCTTCACGAATGGCTTTCCATTGTTCTGAGAATTCAGAACCAGTCAGGTAGTCATATAGCATATGCATTTTATCACCCCTGTTTTCCTGTGATTTAGTAGCATTTGAAAGTTTTATGATCCCATCCCTAAGTACAAATGCAACAGCCTTAACTTCTTCAAACGAACAGATCCATACACCATCCTTTTCGCCAAAACAATCCATTCCTTTAGGATAGCAATGGGTTACTATAACTGCCACATCAACCCCTGCACCGCGCATATCTTTCTTAAGCTTGTCTATCCATTCATTTGAGAAATCCTTTGTACGCTTACTCTCATAGATGATCCTGCCGCAATCCTGACCAAATTTGTTCCTTACGATCTGAATACAGTCAGCTCCCCGAACCCCTTTGCCAACTTCACCAATCTTGTCAAATGGGAAACTAATTCGTAATAATTCCTCTAAAATAAGTTCCTGAACTTCCCCCTGCAACTGCATAGATCCCTGTTCGGCCTTGCGGCGCATTTCCTCGGCTAACTTTTTCTGATCATCCAGCTGTTTTTCCAGTTCCTTTAATCTTAACTGATGTTCTGTTTCTTTCAACTGGCTTTTTTCCAATTCCTGCTTCCTGACCTGCTCGGTTATAAGGCTGCGCTCGTTTTGCAGCTTCCTCTGCATCTCAAGATCCATCTCTTCAGCCCTGATTTTAAGTTCCTGCTCCTTTTTAAGAAATTCCAGTTCCTTCTGACCTGCAAGCCTTAATTTTTCCTGGTTCTCCTTATCAGCATTCTGTAAAAAGGTAAGCTTGTTTTCAAAATCCAATGCAACACTCTTTCTTATAACATCTTCAAGTTTGATTTTTTCCTGTGCTAATTGCTGCTCATATTTTAAACTCAGCTCTTTCTGCTGACTTTTAAACTCCTCTTCCTTCTTTTGAAATTCTTCATCCTTTTTCTTTTGCCAGGCTATCATTTTGTCCCGCAACTCCTGTTCATATTCCTTTCCGATTGCTTCTTCAAGAGGAAATGAGTGGCCGCAGGCAGGGCATTTTACTTCTGTAGACATGCTTAATTATTTATAATATTTTCCAAAAAACTTATTGAAGATAATTTCATTAGAATATAATTGTTTTTTAACGGCAATGAAGCTTGCATAAGCTTATTCATTTTATTTTGTGAGCGGCAAGCTTATGCAGGTTTCATTTAAATCACAATATACTAATATTTTTAGCACGCCTGATATTTTCAAGCTATTAAAACATTTGATTAATCTAAAATATGCATTTCATGCAATACCAGGGTAATGTGCTGAAGATCCAAGAATCTTCACTTCCACCTATAAGGAAAGATGCAAGGCGAATTAAATGAATAAGATTTAACATAAGCTGTATTTTTGCTAAAATTAAAATTAACAAATAATACTCTGCAGGAAACCGGTATAATCTCTGCACTTTATTTTTTAATATAAGATCTATGGATGTATTTGGAAAGGCTTTAAAGGATTATTATCAGGGGAATAGAACAAATAAATTATGGCTTCATAATGATTATGGAGAGCCGGAAGAAATGCCTTTGGACATTTTTTTCCGCCAGGGTAATGACCTGCCCAAACTTGAACAGCTTGCTTTGAATATGTGTGAAGGCAGCATCCTTGACATTGGAGCAGGAGCCGGATGTCATTCCCTGATTCTGCAGGCAAAAGGTTTCAATGTTACAGCACTAGAAATTTCAGATCCCGCATGTGAAATTATGAGAAACAGAGGTATTATGAAAATAATCAATAAAGATGTACTTCAATACCAGGGTGAAAAATTTGATACCCTGCTCCTTCTTATGAATGGGATTGGATTATGTGAAGATCTAAATGGACTTCATACTTTTCTGCAACATATGAAAAAGCTTTCAAAACCTGATAGTCAGCTGATCTTTGATTCATCAGATATCTCTTATCTCTATGCGGATCATAATATGCCCCGGTTTAAATACTACGGCGAGATCTCATATCAGTATGAATATCAAAATATTAAGGGTAATTGGTTCAAGTGGTTATTCATCGACTATACCAGTCTTGCTGAAATAGCGGGCGAGAACGGCTGGTTCTGTCAGCTGATCTATGAAGATGATATGGATCAATATCTTGTTCGGCTCACACTAAAAGATAACAGTCTAGTTGATCCCGATTAAAAAGTCTACTTCAAATACATGACCTTGCTCTAAAGCCCTTATACCAGACTTATCCTTAATCTCGACTAATTCGCCATCGGTGTCTGCATAACCCAGCCAGGGTTCTATACAGACAAAAGGTGCCCCGGGCGGTGCCCATATACCGAGAGAATCAAAATTGGGGAATGATATAGAGACAAAGTTAGGTGTTTTGTGATTTTTGATCACTACTTCTCTTGAGACAAGCTTTTTAAATACAAGTGCACCTTCATCAAACAATGTTTTTGTCAGATTGAGCCTGCTACCCTCTTCAAGCACGACCACTTCGGTTCGACCGGTAAAATAACCGGCATGCGTAAACAAGTGCTTTACTAGTTTCTCATCCTTATTAAATTCTACATAATAATCCTCATAGCTTTCATCCTTATAAAAGGGAATATTAAAAGCTGGATGAGCGCCAAGGGAAAAGTAAATGGTCTTTTGTTCCTGATTTATAACCTTATAAGAAACCCGTAACTCGGAGCTTAACAGATCATACAATACCTGGAAGGTAAATTTATAAGGATATACGGCTAAGGTATGATCAGAAAATTCCAGTGAAAACTTTGCATGAGTATCGCTGCTTTCCACAAGAATAAATTCGGAATGACGGGCGAAACCATGTCTTTGCATCGGATATTTTTTACCCTCAACCATGACTTCATCATTGAAACATGAGCCAACAACCGGAAACAAATTAGGAGCATGAAAGGCCCAGATTGAGGGATCCCCCTGCCATAAATGTTCGACGCCGTTTAGCTTATTAAACACGGAGGTTAATTCAGCCCCCCAGTCGCTAACCGTCACCCTTAAAAAGTCATTTTGAAGAGTTACCATACCTGATTGTAGATATAGAATAAAATTTTAAACTAATTGTTTTAATTAAAATGTTATATCATGAGATGACACAGGCTGAAATCTGAACTAGTAAATTTACAATAAATTTTAAAACAAATGAATTTTCATACATGCAAATGAATAAGTCTGAAGACCTGAATCTCAATGCCAGTTTGTGTAGACTCTGAGTGTAATCCTGTCCCTAATAGTAAAACGGAAATAAGTTATATAAAGGACAGGCTTCGGGAAATATCTGATGCCAATCCTCCATAAGCCTCTTCTATGAAAATTACACTTTTCTCTTGACCCAGGTCTTCTTATTCCGGCCGTTTCTGTGGTTACCCGCCATAGATGGCCTCTTAGTTCCCGGAGAATAAACAGGACCTTCACCGAGTTGCTCAGGCAAGGTCATCCTCGGTATCTCTTTTCCGATCAAATTCTCGATATATGAGAACTTACGCTGATCCTTCTCATTAACAAAGGTTATTGCGGTACCGGTTGTTTCAGCCCGTGCGGTACGGCCGATACGATGGATGTAATCTTCGGGATCAGGTGGTACATCGAAATTTATTACGAGGCTAATGCCTTCTACATCAATACCACGGCTTAACACATCCGTCCCGATTATAACGGGTAATTGCCGGCTTTTAAAAGCCCTTAAGACTACTTCACGCTGTTCCTGCTCCAGATCGGAGTGAAATGCTTCAGCTTTTATTCCTTCCTTCCTGAGGGTGCGGTTTAGATCCTTAACAGTTTCTTTACGGGAGCAGAATATCAGAACACTTTTATAATCACCACCCTTCAGCAAAGAAGAAATCAGCCTGATCTTCTGATTATCATAAACCATATAAACCTGCTGGGAAATACCAACGGCTGGTTGTGAAAGAGCAATGTTTATCTGTTCAGGGTTCTTTAATATGGTATTTGCCAGGGTCCGGATTTTTGGAGGCATCGTTGCTGAGAACAAAAGCGTCTGGCGGTTTTGGGGCAGATTACCAATAATCCTGAGAATATCCTCGTAAAATCCCATATCAAGCATCCGGTCGGCCTCATCAAGGACCAGGTATTGAAGATGATCCAATTTTATAGCTCCTGATGCAAGATGAGCAATTAATCTGCCCGGGGTAGCGATAACTATATCGACCCCATCCATCATTGCACGTCGCTGCTGCTCATAGATCATACCATCTCCCCCACCATATACTGCAATGGAACTTATTCCCGCGAAATAAGCCAGACCCTCTACCTGCTGGTCGATCTGTTGTGCCAGTTCTCTGGTTGGGGCGAGAACCAGCGCCTTGGTATATTTTTTATCAGTAATACTAATATGTTGCAATACCGGCAATAAATATGATGCTGTTTTACCTGTTCCTGTCTGGGCACAGGCGATCAGATCTTTATGATCTAAAATGAGGGGGATTGCTTGCTCTTGTATTGGTGTGGGTTTAATATAACCCATGCTCTGAAGACCTTCAAATAATTGAGGATCAAAGTTAAAATCGCTAAATGTCAAATTGAAAAATTAATATTTAATAATTACAAAAGTAGTGAAAACTGTTGACAGTTGACAATGGACAGTTGACAATGGAAAAGAACAATTGATGCGTTGTATTCGGAAATATTGTCAATTGTCAACTATATTTGTCAATTGATTTATCCCCACCCATGAATTTCTCAACAAATACTGCTGTTATGAAAAATTTTCCTACTTTTGAATCCCGTACAAAACAATGTTTTTTATTGTATAAAGCTGGTTTAAAACCCGTGAAAATAATAAAGAATTCTTAGCAAATCCTTCAGATATCATGACCAAATACATCTTTGTTACGGGCGGCGTTACTTCGTCGTTAGGAAAAGGTATTATTTCCGCTTCACTTGCAAAATTATTGCAATCCAGAGGTTACCGGGTAACTATTCAAAAGTTCGATCCTTACATCAATATTGATCCCGGAACTTTAAATCCTTATGAACATGGCGAATGTTATGTGACTGAAGACGGTGCAGAAACAGACCTCGATCTTGGTCACTACGAACGCTTCCTTAATGTTCCCACATCGCAGGCAAATAATATTACAACCGGCCGTATTTATCAAAACGTTATAAATAAGGAACGTGAAGGAGCCTATCTCGGTAAAACAGTACAGGTAGTTCCTCATATTACCGATGAGATCAAACGTAATATGCGAATCCTTGGTGAAAGCGGGGAATTCGATATCGTCATCACTGAGTTAGGCGGTACAGTGGGTGATATAGAATCCTTACCTTTTATTGAAGCTGTGCGGCAATTACGCTGGGAACTAGCTCCAGGGAATTCACTGGTCATCCATTTAACTTTAATACCCTATCTTGCTGCTGCAGGCGAGCTAAAAACAAAACCAACCCAACACTCGGTAAAAATGCTTCTTGAGTATGGTATCCAGCCAGATATTTTAGTCTGCCGTACAGAACATCATATTCCACAGGAACTTCGCAAAAAAATTGCCTTGTTCTGTAATGTAAACATCAATGCAGTTATTGAATCTATTGATGCATCCACAATTTACGATGTTCCATTGCTTATGCTCAAGGAGCAATTAGATAAAATTGTTTTAGCCAAATTAAAGCTGCCTCAAAAGAATGAACCCGATCTGGAGAGCTGGAAAGATTTTTTAGGACATTTAAAAAATCCTACGGCAGAAGTGACTATAGGCCTTATAGGTAAATACGTTGAACTTCCGGATGCTTATAAATCTATAAATGAATCATTCATCCACGCAGGTGCTAAAAATGAGTGTAAAGTAAGAGTTAAATGTATTCAGTCTGAAAGTATTACTAAAGATAACGTAGCCGAAAAATTCAGAGGACTGGAAGGAGTACTCGTTGCACCGGGCTTCGGAAGCAGGGGAATCGAAGGTAAAATTGAGGCTATTCAATATGTTCGGGAAAATGAAATTCCTTTTTTCGGCATTTGCCTGGGAATGCAATGTGCAGTGGTAGAGTTCGCACGCAATGTACTAGGTCTGGAAGATGCTCAAAGCACGGAGATTGAGGAAAACTGTAAAAATCCAGTCATCTCCATGATGGAAGAACAGAAAAACATAAAAAATAAGGGTGGCACTATGCGTCTGGGAGCGTATGCATGTGAATTAAAGAAGGGCTCGAGAGCTGCTGCTATATATGGAAAAACAAGAATTTCGGAAAGGCATCGCCATCGTTATGAATTCAATAATAAGTACCTCGAGCAATTTGAGAAAGCAGGCATGATCGCTTCAGGTATTAACCCGGACAATAATCTTGTAGAGATCATCGAACTCAAAAATCATCCGTTTTTTGTAGGTGCACAATTTCATCCTGAATTAAAATCAACAGTTGATAATCCTCATCCACTTTTTGTTAACTTTGTCGCCGCTTCTTTAAGTCACGCAAAAAAGAAGTAATTGCATTTTCAGCAAAAAGACTATTAAAACAGAATGGATAGAAATACTTTTACAGGCCTCTTTTTGATATTGATCATACTGGTTGGCTCAACCTATTTAATGCGGCCTTCAGATGAAGATATCAAAAGGGAGAAAGCAAAACAAAGCCAGGATTCATTAGCTAGAATCAAAGCTCCCCAAGCGGCAAAGTCTGTGAGCGCAGATACTGGTAAAACAGCTGTAAGGCCGGCAGTCGATTCAACTTTAATTTTAGCAGGGCCATTTGGAGCAGCGGCTTCAGGAAGCAGTCAGCCTGTTATCCTTGAAAACGAATTTATTAGAGTTAAGATAAGTCCGAAAGGTGGCCGTATTGCTTCAGTTGAATTAAAAAACTTTAAAACCTATGATCAAAAGCCTTTGATCATGTTTGAAGGTGAAGGCAATAAATTTGGA
>CAYHRC010000116.1:0-8178 GCA_964358565.1 uncultured Sphingobacterium sp.
TGCATGATCTGTTCTTCTGCTTTTGTTAGTTCTTTAATTTCCATATGATATGCTTAAATGCCGGATAATATTAATTACACCTAATTCGAATTAGTAATACCAAGTTAAAACTAATTATTTAGTTATGCAACTATTTTCTTAGTTTTATTTTGAAAATTTTAATATTCTTGCTGAATTGAGGATTACGGAGATACCATGGCACTTTTGGTGACAGAATTATGGACTCTCATAGAAATGAATGCATCTGTCGCGAATGGGACAGAGAGAAGAAAGATCCCGCTTTTACTTAAGACGCGGGTAAGAAATCTTAAAAGAATGATCTATCATAGAGTTTTACCAGGCGTCAGTAAACTCCCCAGAATGCGCTCCAGCTTTACAGGGTCATTCACATAGCTCTCCAGGTTAAACAATTCCACTTTTCTGAACTCTACCGGGTGGCTCTCGCTTTGCAGAGAAATATACCCCTCTCTCAAAGCCTTGCCATCCACTTTAACTGTGGGGTCAAAATTGGAAACGTTTCCCTCTCCAATCTGTGGGTTCGTATATTCCATTACCGTTTTTCCATCCAGGCGGTGCTTTATCACTGAGTCAGCCAGAACCACTATCTCAGCTCTCACCCATTGATCGCCATGGTAGGTTTTCGAAGAGGAACTCACGCAGTGCTGAGTAAATAGCTTCCCATTCAAAAAAACATTCGTTCCCGGGGTGCATAAATTCAGGGTACTTCTTTCTGCCGTCCCGTTCCCACCCAAAAATTGTGTTTCCAATGAAATGGGGAAGTCCTGGTTCAGCTGCATGCTTTCCGGGGATTGGGAATGCAGCATGACACCGCTATTTCGGAAGGCCCATCCGGGGCCGCCTTCTATCTGATTTCCGGTAAAGCGATATTCTACCACTAAAACATAAGCTGAAAAGGGCTTTTTATAAAAAATATGCCCGTATTGCTCATCCCATGACCTATACCCATCGTATGAAACTTTCAAAACCTTATCCTCAACCCTGAAAGTATTAGCGAAATTCTTATTTAAAGGATGCCCTTTGATCTTAATTTTCCAGTCCTTAAGGTCTTTGCCATTAAACAGGCTGATCCATCCTTTGGAAGTTTGTCGCTGAGCTGTACAGGATATGGTTAGGACAAGCAGGCAGAGAATAATCTTATTCATTATATAGGTTTTGCGCATAAGCTTCTAATTTACATAATATACCATTATGATTTTGTTTGCCTGCTGGCGTAGAGGCTTAGATGTAATTTCGATTTTTAATGCTTGCAGGATTTATATAAAAATTATCCGGGCGTTGCCTGAAGGAGGCCCAGGCTTTCCACTTCAATCTTTTTAAGCCCCGGCGCTTTCGGCTGACACTTAAAAAGGATTTCCGTTGCAATCCTTAACGCGGATTACTGGATTAAATTGAATATAGGAGGCTTTTGTAACTAAATCACCGCTAGGGTATTTAAGATTTTACTGTCAAATCCTAAATTTGCTAAACAATATATTTATTATGAAATCAATTATTACATGTGTTGCATTTTTCCTTGTTGTATCGGGTGTATACGATGTGATAGTCTCTGATAAGCCTTTAAAGGAAAAGATCCTTGGCAATCCAACTGAATCTCAAAATACGACTGCTGGTTTTAGCTCAAATAAGGCTGGGCAATGAGGTCGGTATTATAATTAAGTAGGGAACAACTCCCTGGGCACACAGCCCGGCTTGCTAACATGTCTGAAATAGTTGTCAAGCGAATTAAATAAATCGGGCCAATAGTGTGAATACTATAACTTATTTCAAAAGTTGTGTAACAATCGGGCACTCAAGGGTTTGATATTTGCACTATAAAAATATTATTCATTAAACTACTAACTATGAAAACCATTTTGTTAATTGAAAGCAACCTTGATATTCTTGAGAATTTGACGGAAGCATTTGAAATGGAGGGGTATAAAATCCTTGTAGCTAATGATGGAAGTAAGGGTGTTGAATTAGCCAGAGAGTTTATTCCTGATTTAATTGTGTCTGAAATTCTAATTGGTAAAATGGATGGTTACGAGGTTTTACGTTTACTATTAGATAAGCCCAAAACTTCGGGGATACCATTTATTTTCAGTACTACAAAATCTGAAAAACAAGATATGATATTAGGTTTAAGACTTGGAGCCGATGATTATATTGTCAAACCTTATGAATTAGAACCTTTGTTTACAATGGCAAAAATGTGGATAAAATCCGGGAGCCATAGAGTTGTCAAACACGCTTTCGCTTGTCGAAGCATTGTGAATGTAAGTGTCCTCAGTCAAAGTTTAGCGAGTGTCGCCTTCCGCAATTAAATGATTAAAGCTCTCTTATTTGTTTGTTGCCTTAGCCTTTAATCACGGCCAAAGGCTTAAGCTTTGCTACTTTTTTAGCAATTCCAGCTAAATGCACTGTTTCGACTACAAGATCAACATCTTTATAAGCTATTGGTGCCTCTTCTGCTAAACCTGCATAAGATCCGGCCTGAACGTATATGCCTTCTGATGTTAATTTCTTTTTTAACTGGACCGCTTCAACTTGTTTCTTTGCCGCTGTCCTCGATAACCTCCTGCCGGCGCCATGACAGCATGAGCCAAAAGTCAGATCCATGCTGCTTTTTGTGCCGGCCATTACATAAGAAGAGGTCCCCATACTTCCGGGAATTAAAACCGGCTGTCCTGTTTGAAAAAAATCTGCGGGCAGTTCTTTATTGCCGGGGCCAAAAGCACGTGTTGCTCCTTTCCGGTGAACTATTACTTTTAGAGTTTCAGAATCAATCGTATGTTCTTCAATCTTTGCTATGTTATGTGCTACATCATATAAAAGATCCAGTTTCCCTCCGCTTTCTCCAAATATTTTTTTCCATACGTTTCTAATTTCCCAGGTAATGATCTCTCTGTTGCACCATGCAAAATTTGCTGCCGCACACATGGCTTTAAAATATTCCTGCCCTTCTTTTGAATTAAAAGGAACACAAGCCAATTCTCTGTCCGGAGTCTTCAAGCCATATCGGGGCATAGCAGTTTGCATGATCCGGATATTATCTGTAGCCACCTGATGGCCAAGCCCGCGTGAACCCGTATGAATCAGAATTACGATCTGTCCTTTTTGTAATTGAAATGCATTGGCTGTTTCTTCATCAAAAATTTCTTCGACCCGGTCGACTTCCACAAAATGATTTCCAGCTCCTAAAGTTCCCAATTGATCGAATCCTCTCTGAAAGGCATGTTCAGATACATATAGGGGATCTGCAAAATCCAATACTCCATTAGATTCAATATTTTGAAGGTCCTCCTTCTCGCCGTAACCATTCTCTACCGCCCATGAAGCTCCATTCATTAACACTTGGGTAAGCTCCTCCCTGCTTAAATTAATCTGACCTCCTTTTCCATAACCAGAAGGGATATCTTTATAAAGTTCTTTTGACAGCTCTTCAAGATGCGGACTAATTTGCCCGACATTTAACTGACTTCGCAAAAGCCTCACTCCGCAATTAATATCATAGCCTATCCCACCGGGAGAAATTACTCCATCCGGCCATTTCATAGCAGCAATGCCTCCAATAGGAAATCCATATCCCTGATGAACGTCGGGCATGGCCATGGCTGCTTTTATAATTCCCGGCAACATGCTTACATTTATTAATTGTTCAAGAGAGTTGTCTTGTAAAATAGAATCTATCATTTCCTCCAGGGCGTATACATAAGCAGGCACTAACATTCCCGGCTTTTTTCCTATGGGAATTTCCCACAAGTAGGGAAAAACTTTCTTTAAATCATTTTTCTGAATCATATTTTCAAATCATACTTATCTTAAATGTCAAATACTATTCTTGTCTGCCATTTCCCGGCAGAATTTTTTTCAACTTTTGCCAAATGATAGGTCACCGCTTTAATATCCTCATCGAACGATTCTACAGATATGCCGTACACCCAGGCTTTCATGAAGGAATCCTTTAATTCGAGAATCTTTAAACCTGAATATATCCTTCGCTTTTCATAGCTTACAGTTAATACTTCTGAAAGAAAATCGATTAAAAGCGTAGTTACATCAGAAGAGTTTATTTCAATTTCAAACCTTTCACTTTGAACTATATTATCCGAAGGGATATTTGTTTTAAGAATACGGTTCATTCCTTCCAAAGCACCTGCAAATAACTCTTCAAGCGTATCAGCTTTAACCATTATCTGCACATCTGCAGTATGCGATTCATGCTTTATTAGTTTCATCTGAGAATATAATTAATCAGAAACAAGCAAGCAGAAATAATTGGGAGATTTTATCTTAAAAATAGGGAAAGTAAACTTGTTACTGAAGGAACAATCCTTCTGATTTCCTGTTTTTATAAAATACCTCAAACGATATTTATATGCAAAATAATTGCATAATCAGGCTCATGGGAGATGTAATGATTGGAAGACTGGTGAACCAGAAAATCACTGAAGAAGGTTATGATTATCCCTGGGGAAATGTATTGCCCTACCTCAAAAAGCCTGGTGTCAATATTATTAACCTGGAAGCAGCTTTAACAAGCAGTGTAAAAAAAGTAACTAAAGTATTTAATTTCAAAGCGGATCCTGATAATGTAAAAACCCTTACCGAGGCTCACATTCATGTGGCGAGTATTGCCAATAATCACATTCTGGATTTTTCAGAAGAAGGTTTACTGGAAACCATCAAAATGCTTGAAATAGCAAAGATTAAATATACAGGTGCCGGCAAAAATAGTACAGAAGCAAGAAAACCTGCTGTTGTAGAGTGTAATGGTATTAAAATCGGAGTAATAGGCTGTACCGACAATGAATCCGGCTGGAAATCTGATGTACATCCTGGTACCAATTATGTTGAAGTGGGAGACATTACTGAACTGAAAAAAGATATAGAAAGCATACGCGGTAAAGTAGAAATATTGATCCTGTCTGCCCACTTTGGACCCAATATGGTCGAAAGGCCGGATAGAGACAAAATAGAATTTAATCATCAATTAATAGACCTTGGAGTAGATATTATTCATGGGCATAGCGCTCATATTTTTCAGGGAATAGAAATATATAAAGGGAAATTAATCTTGTATGATACCGGAGACTTCATCGATGATTATCAGGTTGATCCTGAATTAAGAAACGACAGGTCTTTCCTTTTTGAAATTCATATAACAGATAAAAAAATAATTGGAATAAAGCTTCTTCCAGTGTTGATAGAGCGTATGCAGGTCAACTTTGCCAAACCGGAAGTTATAAAATGGTGGATTGCCCGGATGCAATATTTATCCGGAGATTTTGGGACTAAAATAAAAGAGACTGGAGAGGTTGAAGGCTTCCCGGATTTTTCCTGAATGAAAAGTTTTAAAATCATTTAAAGACCATGAAATTATTAAAGAACTAATTCAAGATTCTATGCATACGATAAATAAAGACCTTGGAAGAATTTTTGAGGATATGGGCTGTATCTATGAATTTCTGGGAGATGAAAACCGTTTCAGGGCAATAGCCTATCATAATGCTTCAAGAGCCCTTAATGATCTTTCGGAGGACATCCGGAATTTTATCCATAATGGAGAATTTGAGAAAGTGCATGGAATTGGTGAAAGTATTGAGGAAAAAATATTGGAGTATTTACAAAATAAGACCATAAAAAAATACGAAGAGTTAAAACAAGAAATACCTTATGACTTTATTGATCTGATGCAGGTTCAGGGATTAGGCCCCCAAACCTTAAAAAAGTTGCATGATGAACTGAATGTATGCTCCAGAAGCGATTTGCTTAAAGTTCTGGAAGATGGAAGCATCCTAAAATTGAGGGGATTCAAAAAAAAGAAGGTGGAAAATATTCTGGAAGCACTTAATCTTCAGAAGCATTACGAAGAAAGAGCCACACTTTGGGAGGCGCTGGACCTGGGTGAAACAATAATTGAAAGGCTGAAAAAAATGCCGGAGATACTGAAAGTAGATATTGCGGGAAGTGTGCGCAGGGGGAAAGATACTATTGGCGACATCGATATTTTAGTAGCTACAAAAGACAAAGACAGAAAAAAAATCATCACTCATTTTACTGAAATGAAAGATGTCAGTAAAGTTCTGGCAGAAGGAGAGACCAAAGCCAGCATTTTTCTGGAACACTTTAACAGGCAGGTTGACTTGAGAATTGTAGCTGAAGACGAATGGGGAGCTGCGTTGCAGTATTTCACCGGGTCAAAATCCCATAATATACATCTGAGGAAAATAGCTATTGATAAAGGATTAAAGATCAATGAATATGGACTATTTAATATTGAATCTAATAAAAAAATTGCCGGTACAACCGAGGAAGGAATTTACGAAGAGTTAGGATTAAAATGGATACCTCCGGAGATGCGTGAAGACAGCGGAGAAATAGAACTTTCAGAATCCGGCCAAATTCCTAAGCTGATCAGCCTGGAAGATATCAAAGGAGATATGCATACACATTCTAAATGGTCTGACGGAACAAGCTCCCTGGAAGAAATAGCAGAATATGCGGAAAAATCTTTAGGATATGAATACATGGTCATTACGGATCATTCAAAATCAGAAATAATTGCCGGAGGTATGGATGAAACTGAATTTGAAAAACAACTCCTAGAGATAAAAGAAATTAACAAAAAACTAAATAAGGACTTTCTTAAAGCAGGTACAGAAGTTGATATTATGGCAGATGGAACTTTGGATCTTTCTGATGAATTGCTTCAAAAACTGGATTGGGTAGTGGCATCCATACATTCACAATTTAAGAGAGATAATACAGAGCGTATCATCAGGGCTTGTCAAAATCCTTTCGTACATGTTATCGGTCATCCAACCGGAAGATTACTGGGAACCAGAGAACCATATGCCGTAGATATGGAAAAAGTAATTGAAGCCGCTGTGGCAACAGGTACCGCCCTGGAAATTAATGCGCATGCTTTCAGAATGGATCTGGATAGTAAATGGGCCAGAATTGCCAGAGATAAAGGAGTGATCCTGGTAATCGGTACAGATGCTCACAATAATTTTAATTACGGGTATATGAAATTGGGCATATTTACTGCCCGTCGGGCCTGGTGTAAGGCAGAAGACATTCTTAATACCGGGTCCTGGGAAAAAATTATTGAGTTCAAAAAATGCAAAGCTAAAACAGCGAATGAATAATATTGAAATTCCGTCATCTTCTATATTCCTCCTCCCGGATTCCCTCACAATTATGTATTTTTGTAAATTATTGATCCCTCTTAATGAATAACCAGCCTATTTCTGCTTTAAGTGGCAAATATTGCAATTCTCTTACTACCTATTCAAGATTTTTAACCAGGGAGGTTACTATTGGCCATATTCCTATGGGCGCTCAGAACCCCATCCGGATACAAAGTATGACCACTACAGACACTATGGACACGATAGGTACTGTGGAACAATCTATCCGTATGGTTCAGGCAGGTTGTGAATATGTACGTATCACGGCACCCAGTCTTAAAGAGGCAAAGAACCTGGCTTTAATAAAAAAGGAATTGCACAATCGTGGTTATGATGTGCCGCTAATTGCAGACATTCACTTTACACCCAATGCAGCTGAAGAGGCCGCCCGTATAGTTGAGAAGGTTCGTATAAACCCGGGGAATTATGCGGATAAAAAAAACTTCAAAAATCTTGAATATACCAGCTCTGAATACCAGGCAGAACTGGAACGCATCTATCAGAAATTTACCCCATTAGTTAAAGTCTGTAAAGAATATGGCACCGCACTTCGGATAGGTACCAATCATGGCTCGCTCTCCGATCGGATCATGAGCCATTATGGAGATACCCCGCGCGGGATGGTCGAATCAGCAATGGAGTTCATGCGCATGTGCGAGGACCTCCATTATTATAACCTGGTTATATCAATGAAATCCAGCAACCCACTGGTAATGGTACAGGCTTATCGTCTCCTGGTTGAAACGATGGTTAAAGAGGGTATGAATTACCCCCTGCATCTTGGAGTTACCGAGGCCGGTGATGGTGAAGACGGACGGATCAAATCTGCGGTCGGCATAGGAGCCTTACTTGAAGATGGACTTGGAGACACGATCAGGGTTTCATTAACTGAAGATCCTGAATTTGAGGCGCCGGTTGCGATTGCTTTGGCCAATCGGTATAAAGCAAGAGGGTTACGAGTTACGAGTTCGGCGCCTCCGTG
>CAYHRC010000117.1:0-8132 GCA_964358565.1 uncultured Sphingobacterium sp.
AAGCTCATGCAATCCCGCACATGCGGGACTTTAAAAAACAAATACACAAATGAAAAATAGAATAATAAAAGCGATTGCAGGAAGTTTTGTTCTGATCAGCTTGCTTTTGGCAGTTTATGTCAATCCGAATTTTTTATGGTTCACTGCTTTTGTTGGAGCTAACTTGCTGCAATCATCAGTCACTAAATGGTGTATGATGGAAGATATACTAGCCTGGCTGGGAGTTAAGGAATAATCTGGTTCAGAACAATTCAACCTGGTTTAGCCGTATGCCCGATAATTAATTTTAAGTTTTTAACTTATCTTTAAAATCCTGTGTAAATTTTGTAAGCTTCGGCTGGATGACAAAAGTGCAGTAAGGCACCTTTGTATTAGATTTATAGTAGTTCTGGTGATAATTTTCAGCTTCATAGAATATTGATACAGGAGCTATTTCAGTAACAATAGGCCGCTCGAAAACAAGCTCTTTTTCCAGCTTGTCGATCATCTGTTCAGCTGCTTTTTTTTGTTCGGTATTATGATAAAATATTACCGAACGGTATTGTGTGCCTGCATCATTTCCCTGCCTGTTTAATGTGGTGGGGTCGTGGGTTTTAAAAAATATCAATAGCAGGTCTTCAAAACTGATCTCTGCCGGATTGTAATATATCTGGATAATTTCTGCGTGCCCGGTATCCCCATTACAAATATCCTTATATGTTGGAGCGGGCTTATGGCCTCCCATATAGCCCGAAACTACCCTGGATACGCCTTTCAAATTTTGAAAAACAGCTTCTGTACACCAGAAACAGCCGCCACCAAATGTTGCCTGTTCCATATTAATTTTCGTTTAAGACAAAATTGAGGATTTACTCTTTCAATTTTATAATTTCCCGGTAAAGAATAAGCCATTCTAATTCTATCTAAATCAGAATGGCTTAAATAAAAGATCTTGTTTATTGATATTGGATATAGATGGGTTGAGGTTTTAACTTCATAAGCTCATCCGGTGTCATTAAATGATTGGGTGCTTTTTTAAGGTCATTCTTATAAAACAGCTTAAAGCCGGTAAACTGAACAGGTTCTGAATAAATAAAGTAACGATGTGTTCCCTTTTTAAGCTCAGGTTCACCCCACCCGTCCATATGTATAACGATCTGCACTTCCGGATGCAGCTTTATGTTTTGTGAGTTAGTGACCATTTTTTTAGTAAAGCGATGCACCACAAGGATCTTAGGGGGCAGATTATTTGTTTTTACAAGTTTGGTAAGATAATCAGAAACATAATTTATCTCCGAGGCATCGTATGTGCCTATTTTTCTTCCGGGCAGTACGCCGCCTTTCATAGAAAATTCCGGATCCATACCTAAATGAACGTTCGGCCTTTTAAGATATTTTTCCAGGCGGGGCAATTCATCCCTGATGGTGCTCAATGCAACCTGAATATCGAGAAACACGATCATGTCTTTTTTCATTGCGGCTATTGCAAGAACTGAATCGATCTGTTTATCCGGCATACGGTTCCTGTATTTTCCGTCTTTACCAGGATCTCCTGCTGCAACTACAGCAATATAATGAAGCGCGGGCTGAACGGGTGTTTTAGGGTCTGCTTTCTCCCATTTAGCAACTTCGGAATAAAGCATTCTCAGCATTTCCTTTGGTGCGTATTCTCCCAGGGCTCCCATTTTTTTTGAGTACAGGTTGCCATAAAAAGCTACAACGCGTTTGTACGGTAATATCGCTCCTGGCAAAGGGTAGGGTTGTTTTTTAACAGGCCATTTCCCGCTTGTATCTCCATTGGCAAGTGAGACCAGTTTTTGATTGTACAAAGCGGTATCAATTACTCCTGAATTGCCGGTCTTGCTTTCAGATTCTTCAGCAATTACTGCTTCTGCCTCTGTAGAATCTTTTAAAGTAGTTCTGCCATTCGCTTTAGTCGCCGAATCACTGCAATTTGTGAATAATCCAAGCGTTGTAGCAGACACAGCCAGGGATAAGATTAAATGTTTACTGGTTATCATATTAATTTACTGGTTTGAGAGATATTAGTGTCAGAATCGGGTCTTTATATGATCAGCCACTGGTAGATTTATTATTTTGATTTTAATTTAGTGCAAGGATAAATGATTTTTCTGGCAGACGAACGTTCTACCTTTAACGGTTAAATTAGCTCTTACGCGTCTCATAAGCAAATTATATTCTCTTTATTTAATATTTAGGCTTTTACAGAATTTTCCAAACACACCTAAAGGTAATTTATAGCCCGAACCCGCTTGTAAATACAGTTCACCGGTCTCCAGATTATGAACACCCGGAAAAGACGAGCGGATAAGGTTTTCAACTATAACCGAGGAAAAGCCCAGTGAATACGTGTTGAGTATCAAAAAATGCTCATCCTCATCCAGCAGCTTCACAACATCCTTCATCATCTCCTGGATATTATCTTCAAGCTTCCATTTCTCACCGCTTGGGCCATGTCCGTATGCCGGAGGATCCAGGATGATCCCATTATATTTTTTGCCTCTTTTAACTTCCCGTTTTACAAATTTGAGTGCATCTTCGACCGTCCAGCGGATATTTTCTAATCCGGATAAGGCCTGATTTTCATTCGCCCATGAAACCACCTGTTTGATCGAATCGACATGAGTAGTTTCTGCACCAGCTGCGCATGCAGCTAATGAGGCCCCTCCGGTATATGCAAACAGGTTCAGAACCTTAGGCTCTTTGTTCTTAAAGCTTTTGATACTTTGGATGATATAATCCCAGTTTACTGCCTGCTCGGGGAAAATTCCAAGATGTTTAAAAGCAGTCAGCGCCAGCCGGAATTGAAGCGTTATATCTCCGTTTCTATAGCTGATATGCCATCTGTCAGGAGTTTTAGAATCTTTTTTTATCCACTCACCTGATGTTGCCGACCGGCCTTTGAAACGAATATGATGTAATTTGGTCCATTCACTTTCGGAAAGGCCCTTACTCCAAACCGCCTGTGGCTCAGGGCGGATCAGGATCACGTTCCCAAAGCGCTCGAGTTTCTCAAAATCGCCACAGTCTAAGAGTTCGTAATCTTTCCAGTTCTTTGGACTTAACAGTTGGATCATTTATTTAAATTTTTGTGAATTACTCATCTGATGAGTGGGTAAAATGCGTGGTTTATTTTTTCTTTAATGCACGCATGAATTTGCTGGCAAAAACAAACTCATTTAATTCTGTATTATCGGTGTCGGCAATCTCTTTATTTGAGCCTTCCCACCATTTTTGACCTTCATGAAGAAATATAATATTTTCACCAATTCCCATTACCGAATTCATATCATGGGTGACTACAATAGTAGTGGTTTTGTATTCTACGGTAATTTCCTGTATCAGGTCATCAATAACGATTGCAGTTTTTGGATCAAGACCGGAATTGGGCTCATCAACAAAAAGATATTTGGGATTCATAGCTATAGCCCTGGCGATACCAACCCTTTTCTTCATCCCGCCCGAAAGCTCAGCAGGAAATAACTTATTTTTCCCCGCCAGGTTAACCCTTTCCAGACAAAAATTTGCACGTTCCAGTTTTTCCTTCCGGTTCTTGTGAGTGAACATATTGATAGGGAACATAATATTGTCTTCGACATTCATTGAATCGAATAGGGCAGAACCTTGAAAAAGCATGCCAATTTCGGTGCGTATATCAATCCTCGCTTCAAAGTTCATTCTTGTAAAATCCCGCCCGTCATAGATAACAGATCCTTCTTCAGGTTCATGAAGTCCTACCATACATTTTAAAAGTGTGGTTTTGCCGGAGCCTGATCCTCCAATGATCAGATTACACATTCCTTCTTTAAATTCTGCAGAAATACCACGCAGAACATGATTATCACCAAATGTTTTGTGAATATTTTTAATCTCTATCATAAAAGTAACTGGGCGATAACATAATCAGAAAGAAGGATCGCTATACAGCTGATCACAACAGCTTTTGTACTTGACTGTCCTACTTCAAGTGCACCGCCACTTGTATAAAAACCCTGATATGCAGATACCGAGGTGATAATGAATGCGAAAATGATAGCCTTAACCATAGAAACGGTAAAGGTAAATGGGATGAAATCTGTTGTGATACCGGTCATAAAGTCCTGTGAAGTAACAGCCCCCGATGCAGTACCGGCCAAATAGCCCCCGGAAATGCTCAGGCCGATAGATATGATCACCAGGAGAGGGATCATAGTTACAGCAGCAGTAATTTTTGGCAGGATTAAATAGCCAGGGGAATTTATACCCATAATTTCAAGCGCATCAATCTGTTCAGTAACCCGCATGGTTCCTATTTGGGAAGCTACGCTGGAACCAACTTTACCCGCCAGTACAATTGCAGATATGGTTGGACTGAGTTCAAGAATAGACGAATCACGAACGATCATTCCAATAACTGATCTTGGTATAAATTCGCTGACAAGCTGGAAAGCAGTTTGAACTGTGGTAACAGCACCCAGAAACAAAGAGATAATTGCAATGATACCTAAAGAACCAACACCTATCGAAACCATTTCATGCATGATCTCTTTTCGGTAAATATTCCATTTTTCCGGCTTGCGGAAAACAGCCTTTAACAATAATATGTATCTACCTAAGGGGTGAAATATCATTTTTTAGTTTTGAAAGAATTGTACAATAATACAAAATTATCATCCTTGGCGGACGATTCGCATTTTGTACAAATGTAATGAATTGTGAACATGCCTGATTTTATAATAGGCCGCATGGCTGATTTTGTTACTTTTAACTTATGAATGCTATTGTAACGGGGGCAACCAAAGGAATAGGCAGGGCTATTGTCTTGCATCTTGCTGCTAACAACTATAATGTCGCTTTGTGTGCAAGAAATGAACAACAGGTTAAAAAATTACTTCAGGAGCTCTCAGAAAGTTATCCTGAACTCCATTTTTATGGTATGGCAGCCGATATGGAAAATCTGTCTGAAGTAGCCAGCTTTGCAGTTTTTGCTGATAAGCATTTTAATAATGCAGATGTCCTTATTAATAATGCCGGCTTATTTATCCCCTCTGGGTTAATGAAAGAAGAAGCGACTGCTCTGGAACGGCAGATGAAAGTGAATGTTTTTGCGCACCACTACCTGAGTAAGTTCTTTGCAGTGAAAATGATAGCCAGGGGAAGCGGACATATCATTAATATATGTTCAGTGGCCAGTGTGAAGCCGGTCATCAGTGCATCTTCTTACAGTGTAACAAAAATGGCCTTGCTGGGTCTTACAAAAGTATTACGTGAAGAGCTCCAGCCTTTTGGGATTAAGGTGACGGCTATTTTACCCGGAGCTACCCTCACAGATTCCTGGTCCGGAACCAGCCTGCCGCCGGAGCGTTTTATAGATCCGGATGATATAGCAAAATCTGTCATAAGCTGTCTGCAGATGAGCGTCGGGGCCAATATCGATGAGATTATTATCAGACCATTGAAAGGGGATATTTAGGTCAGATGATAATAATGATTAAGCTATAAATCATTTACCGACTTTTTAATGTTCTTTACCGAGAACATAGGATGACCTGCCTAATTGATGTTTATTGAATGCCATCTATCATGTAGTTTTGTTCTGTCAATTAAAAGCAAAAGCAATTAATCGATCATAAAACTAAAAGACCGAACAATTAAATTCGAAAAAATGGAAAAGAAACTACAACGCAACGAACAGGAAAAAATGATCGCTGGGGTATGCGCCGGTCTGGCAGACTACTTTGATGTAGATGTCAGCTGGGTACGAATTGCTTTTGTATTAGCTGTTATGGCCGGCTTCTCAGGCTTAGTGGCTTACATTATCCTTTGGATCGCTGTTCCGCCACGACCTTATACTCCTGATTTCGGGAAGTATGATGCTGATTATAAAGTTTATGAAAATAAAGCCTACTCTGATAATCCTGTTTCTGAT
Organism: uncultured Sphingobacterium sp.; assembly: GCA_964358565.1. Lineage (GTDB taxonomy): Bacteria > Bacteroidota > Bacteroidia > Sphingobacteriales > Sphingobacteriaceae > Daejeonella. The sequence continues at coordinate 5,909 of CAYHRC010000117.1, forward strand.
CCTTCATTCACTGGTACCCCTTTTATAGTTCCTAAAAAAAGGGGTAAGGGAAGGATGATAGCAGGGGTGCTTTTTGTCACTTTTGGCTTATTCTTCTTACTTAATGAATTTGATCTTATCCCTTACTGGTTTGATATGGGAAAACTCTGGCCGGTTATACTCATTGTTATCGGTATTTATACATTGCTCAGATCAGGTAAGAAGGAGCCCTGGAAGCAGGAAACTCCACAGGAAACTCCACAGGAAACAGCATTGTCCGAACCGACCATTGATACTTCAGCAAATACTGATGAAACCCCATCAAGTACTGATGAAACCAAATCAGATACAGATCAAACTACAAATACACCATTATGAAAACTGAAAAAATTATATGGGGCCTGATCCTCATTTTTATTGGGAGCATCTTTTTGCTGGAAAACCTGGGTGTAATTGAGTTTTACTGGCGTTCGGTATGGCGCTTCTGGCCTGTGATCTTCATACTGATTGGAGCCAATATGCTTTTCAGCAGGTTCGGTAACCGTACCCTGGCACCCATACTGGCTGCAACAATTACTATACTTACTCTGGTGTTTATCGGATATCAGGGTTCCCAGCCACGTTCCGACCGCAACTGGTTTCACTTTAAATATCATAGAGGTGACAGGAATGAACGGCATGGAGCGATGTCCGGGACAAGTTCATTTACTGAACCATTTACTGCAGGGACTTTAAGAGCTAAATTAAATATCCAGGGAGGTGCTACCAGTTTCAAACTGGATGATACAACCTCAAATCTGTTTGATGCAGAAACAGACCAGAAAGATGGAAGATTTACATTGGAAAGAACATTGATTGATTCGACTGAAGTACTTAACTTCCGTATGCGGGGTAAAAATAAGCACTGGAGAATGGATGAAATGAATGACAATGAAACCAGAATGCGTTTGAACAGTGCCCCGGTTTGGGATATAAAAGTAGAAATGGGTGCAGGTGAAGCAATATTTGATTTGACATCATACAAAGTTAGCAGTCTGAAATTTGAAGGCGGTGCGGCATCTTTCGAAGCAAAGCTGGGCTCTAAACAGCCAAAAACAGACGTTTTGGTAGAAACAGGAGTAGCAAATGTAGAAATTGAAGTTCCTTCCGCATCAGGATGCCGGATAGTTGTGGATAGTGGCTTATCATCAAAAGATTTCAGCGGGTTTATTAAGCAGGCTGACGGAACATACAAAACCAGTAATTACAATACTGCTGTGAATAAGATAGATATAAGTCTCAAAGGAGGCTTATCTTCATTTGAGGTAAGAAAATATTAAAATATATATTTGTTATACGATCAGCGGAAGCCCGGATGTTCCGGAGCTTCCGCTTTGATGTAAAAAATGAAAGAATACTTTGTAGTCATAAATGGCAAACCCGAGGGTCCATATTCGACTGAACGGATGAAAGAGCTCGGCATTCAGCCCGGAACATTCGTTAAAACGGATGGAATGGACGACTATAAAGAAGTACACGAGATCCCAGAACTGTGTGTATTACTTGGAATAAAAAGCAGTGCAGCTGAGCCTCAATATTTCGCAACACTCGATGTCCGATTGCTTGCAGTGATCATCGATTACTTCATAATTTTCGCTATCTATTGTCTAATAGCGCTCCCGATGCTATTGTTTGTGGATGATAAGCAGACGCGCATCGTTATAGCGCTCGCAGGTCTTGCTATCATACCGATAATCAAAATGATCTATAGCATTATCATGGAAGCTTCTGCCAGACAGGCGAGCTATGGCAAGGTATTGATGGCCCTTAAGGTAAGCGATGAACATGGGCTAAGGATCACTTTTAGCCGGTCCCTGGTCCGCAATCTTTCCAAGCTGATATCTCTCGCCACTCTAGGCCTGGGATATCTGATGGGCTTTTTTGACAAAAGACAGCAATGCCTGCACGACAAGATAGCGGGAACGCTGGTGATAAAGGAGAGACTGCTGTGAGGTGCGGGTTGCGGGTTGTGTGTTGTGAGTTGCGTGTTGTGAGTTGCCGGTTGCGGGTTGTGAGTTGCCAGTTATGTGTTGCGAGTTGTTTTTTAATCTGTAATCTGTAACTATTCTGCCCGAGTTTTAAGATAAAGGCGTATATAAATAATATTTCATTTGTCTTTTAGATACCTTTCAAAGTCAGAGAATTTAATCTCACTAGGAGCCTGTCGGACTTAACAATTCCATGATAAATATTATCTTTAAGACAT
>CAYHRC010000118.1:0-8022 GCA_964358565.1 uncultured Sphingobacterium sp.
TTTTAAAACGGTGAAATTAGGACTTTTCCGAAAAAAACCCGCAATTTTATATTAGGAGGATTCATATGGATAAAGTTGAGCAATTTTACGACCAGTTAAGCAGCAGCTATTCTGAGCTCATCAGCAAATGTGTGCCCCGGTACCATGAGATGCTTGACAACATGTTCCTTTACCTTCCGGAAGATTTCAAACCAAAGCGCATACTGGACCTGGGCTGCGGGACAGGTAACCTGACACAAAAGATCATGGAACACTTTCCGGAAGCTGAGATCGATGCGCTTGACCTGTCGGAAGATATATTAACAGAGAGCAGGAAGCGTTTCTCCAAAGTCCCGAATATCCGCTACATACAGGCTAATTTTAAAAGCATGCATCTTCCTCCGGGTTCATACGGCCTTGTGATCCACAGAGGAAAATTGGAAAATGTGGATGGACCATCAGGATGCTCATGACTTTCACAGCCCTGTAGGCTGGCATTTGGATCAGCTGAAAAAAGCCGGTTTCAGAAAGACGGACCTGCTTTCCAAGTATTTAATGTGGGCTGTGATCTGGGCTGAAAAATAAAGCTCAAATAAATCAGGAAATTAAATAATCTCTGTACCCACTGCAAATGGGAAGAAATTAATCAGGCTTTTGCAGGAACGAACTTCATAGAAAGTGAATTAACACAATGGCGGGTATCTTTAGGAGTAAGCCTTTCTCCCAAAAAAACGTGACCAAGGTGGGCACCGCAATTACTGCATAAAATCTCTGTTCTCTGCCCGTCTTTATCGGTGACCTTTTTTACTGCACCGGGCAATTCATCATCAAAGCTTGGCCAGCCGCAATGGGATTCAAATTTATCTTCTGAACGGTACAGAGGAGCATCACAGCGTTTGCATACATAAGTCCCTGCTTCCTTATTTCCTAAATATTCTCCGGTATAGGGCCTTTCGGTACCTTTATGCACGATGATCTCTTCCTCTTCGGGAGTTAATTTATTATATTTCATACTATTCATATTATAGCTCATCTCAATATTACCTACACCTTTACCGTAAAAACCTATTTCCCTTGCAGCGGCCTGCGAGAGGTCAATTATAAAGACTTTGCTATGAGGGCCACGGTCATTGACACGAACCTCAACAGATTTCCCATTGTCAACATTCGTAACCGTTACCATCGTTCCAAAAGGAAGTGTGAGGTGGGCAGCAGTCATCTTATTATTGTTAAATACTTCTCCACTTGTTGTTCTGCGTCCATGGAACTTACTTGCATAATAAGTTGCTTTGCCCCTTACAGTCATAACATTCGATGATCTTACTTCTGTCTTTATAGGTTCGGCTGAAACCGCCGAAAAAACTGTGAAGAGTATAAAAATAAGTGTTTTCATATGCTTCATTTTGATGGTAAATGTCCCAAATATCCTATTTTTCACTTAAAATGCCAAATAAAATCTGTTTGAAGCCTCTTAGATGACCGGTAATCATCATGAAATTAGCTTTCCTGAGGATCGTTAAGCCATAAAATAAAAAGCAAAAAAAAACCGGCATGAAGCCGGCTTTTTTAAATTAAATTTCAATTATATTTTTGCCAGTTCTTCTGCCATTGCTTCACCAATTTCAGCGGGGGATTCCACAACCCGTATTCCGCATTCTCTCATTATCTTCATTTTTGCAGCAGCTGTATCATCAGCTCCTCCTACTATCGCACCGGCATGACCCATACGGCGTCCCGGAGGCGCAGTTTGTCCGGCGATAAACCCAACAACCGGTTTAGTGCCATGCTCTTTGATCCAGTAAGCCGCTTCAGCTTCCATACCGCCACCGATCTCACCGATCATTACGATCCCTTTTGTTTCAGGATCATTCATCAGTAATTCAACAGCTTCTTTGGTTGGTGTTCCGATGATCGGATCTCCGCCAATACCAATCGCAGTTGTTATTCCCAAACCTGCTTTTACAACCTGGTCAACTGCTTCATAAGTAAGAGTACCTGATTTAGATACAATACCTACTACACCCTTTTTGAAAATAAAACCAGGCATGATACCGATCTTAGCTTCGTCGGCAGTAATGATACCCGGACAGTTAGGGCCGATAAGCCTGCAATCCCTGTCAGAAATATATTCCTTAACCATGATCATATCTTTTGTAGGTATGCCTTCAGTTATACAAACAATAACCTTGATCCCTGCTTCAGCAGCTTCCATAATTGCATCAGCAGCAAACGCCGGCGGAACAAATATGATGGAGACGTTTGCCCCTGTTTTATCAACAGCATCTTTTACCGTATTAAAAACGGGCCGGTCAAGATGTTTCTGACCTCCTTTTCCGGGTGTAACCCCGCCAACTACCTGCGTTCCGTATTCAATCATTTGCGAGGCATGGTATGTTCCCTCGTTACCTGTAAATCCCTGAACTATAACTTTCGAATCTTTATTAACCAATACACTCATTGAATATTTTTTTGTTTCGCAAAGCTAAGAGAATCGGCCAGAATGTCAAAAGGTAAGGGAAAAGAATTGTAAGAAATTTATTCTTTTTTATGCTTCTAACACAAGATCGGCTGTTTTTGGATTTATGGCTTTTTTATAGGCTGCCTGATCAAATTCATTTTCACTTTTTGCTATAACCACGGATGCAACTCCATTGCCTATAAGGTTAGTAATTGCCCTTGCTTCAGACATAAAGCGGTCAACCCCCAGTAAAATTGCAATACTCTCAATGGGAACTACCTTTAATGCAGTAAGCGTAGAAGCCAGTACAATAAACCCGCTTCCCGTAACCCCTGCTGCACCTTTTGAAGTAACCATTAATACCCCTATAATCATGATCTGCTGTCCAAGATTAAGATTGATATTAAAAACCTGGGACAAAAAGATCACAGACATAGATAAATAAATAGATGTGCCATCGAGATTGAATGAATATCCGGTAGGGATCACAAGACCTACAACCGATTTGGAACAGCCGAATTTTTCCATTTTCTGCATCATACTTGGAAGTACTGATTCGGAAGAGGAAGTTCCCAATACAATCACTATCTCCTGCCTGATAAATTTAAGATACTGCCATAAGCTGAATTTAAAGAAATAACATACCAGGTTTAATGCGACGAATATAAAAAGGGCCATGGTCATGTATACGGCCAGCATGAGTTTGCCGAGGGGATACAGGGTTTCAAGGCCATATGTACCAATAGTAAAGGCCATACCACCAAAGGCACCAAAAGGGGCCAGTTTCATAACGAACTTCATCACATTAAACATTACCTGAGATAATTTTTCGAATGTATTGATAAGTGACGTTCCGGATGAACCCATCCTGCTAAGCGCAAATCCAAACAGCACGGCGAAGAAAAGTATTTGCAGGATATCTCCTTTAGCAAAAGAATCGAATATATTTTTGGGTACAATATGAGCAAAGAATTCAAGCCAGTTCATCTCCGATGCCCCTTGCTGATAAGTCTGGATCTTTGAGGGATCAGCATCAGCGGCAGAAACATCCACCCCCTTACCCGGCTGGAAGATGTTTGCCACTAAAAGTCCTATTATAATTGCGATAGTTGTTACCACCTCAAAATACAAAAGGGCTTTTCCGCCAACACGGCCTACCTTTTTCATATCTCCCATTTGTGATATACCCAGAACGATGGTAAAAAAAATGATGGGTGCGATCAACATACTAATCATATTGATGAAGGTCTGACTGATCAGTTTGGCCGTGGGTGCAAAGCCGGGAAAGTTAAGACCAACCAGAATACCAATAACGATGGCCAGCAATACCTGGAAGGTTAAATGAGATACGACTCGTTTCATAAAAACAGATTCACAACATGAAACTCTAAGGTAATTTATTTTTGGAGATAGTGTCAGCCTAAATTAAGATTTTGCAATACCCTCAGAATTGAATTGCAGATCATATAAACGTTTATAGAAGCCATCCAGCTTTAGCAGCTGCTGATGGGAGCCCGTTTCTTTGATCTCGCCATGATCCAGGACAATGATCCGGCCGGCATTCTGAATAGTAGATAAGCGGTGGGCGATAACAATTGATGTACGGCCCTGCATAAGTTTTGTAATAGCTTGCTGAATAAGTCCTTCAGTTTCTGTATCAACTGAGGCTGTAGCTTCATCTAAAACAAGGATCCGGGGGTCATAAACCAGTGCCCGGATGAAGGAAATAAGCTGGGCCTGGCCAACAGATAAAGTTGCACCTCTTTCCATCACATCATAATCGTACCCTCCCGGCAAGCGCTGAATAAATTCATGTGCCCCGACCTCCTCAGCAGCACTAATCAACTGTTCCCTGCTTATATCTTTATTACCAAGGTTAATGTTATTGGCAATAGAATCAGAAAACAGAAAAACATCCTGCAGGACGGTTGCGATCTCAGAACGCAGATAACTTAATTCGTATTCACGTATGTCGATGCCATCAATCTTTACACTTCCTTTATTAATTTCATAAAAGCGGTTGAGGATATTAATAACAGAAGATTTGCCCGCCCCGGTTGCTCCTACAAGTGCCAGTGTCTGGCCCGGTTTTACATGAAAAGAAATATCCTTGAGTACCCAGTTCTCATCATTATATGCAAACCACACATTTTTAAACTCAATCTCCCCTTTGATGCTTTCGGGCTTAAAGGTGCCGTTATTATCGGTTGTCTCCCTGGTATCCAGCACATTAAATATCCTCTCTGCACCAACCATACCCATTTGGAGCGTATTGAACTTATCGGCAAGCTCACGTATCGGCCTGAATAACATATTGATATACATGATGAATGCAACCACAACTCCTGGCGAAATATCGTTCGATAAAATAGATTTGGAACCATACCATACCAGTAAGCCAATAGAAATGGCAGAGATGATTTCCACTACCGGAAAAAAAATGGAATAATACCAGTTAGACCTGATATGAGCATCACGGTGTTTAGCATTGATCCGCTTAAACTTTTGCATCTCCTGATTCTCACGGGCAAAGTATTGTATGATCTTAATACCGGTTATATGCTCCTGCAAAAAGGTATTCAAATGAGCTACCTGACTTCGTACATCCTGAAAGGCCGACTTTATAGCCTCTTTAAAAACATACGATGCGGCCATTAAAAAAGGCATGGGTATTAAGACCACAAGTGTAAGCTTCCAGTCGGTGTATAGCATGACTGCGATTATTGCCGCCACCTGCAGAACATCCCCAATGATGACTATCAGCCCCTCCGAAAAAATATCAGCTATTGTTTCCAGATCTGAAACAGTACGGGTAATTAATTGTCCTATCGGCGTCCGGTCAAAATATTTTAGCCTTAAACTGCTGATATGGTTAAAAACTGCAACACGCAGGTCTTTAATAACAGATTGTCCAAGTACATTAGTAAAAAAAGTATGATAATATTGAACAACAGTCTGTATCAGCAGCAAAATGATCATGATCGCGCTCATAATCAGCAGTCCGCTGCTATCATTTTCAAGAATATACTTATCGAGCGTATACTCAATCAATAAAGGCCTTAGCGGCGCAAGAACGGCAAGTAAAAGCGTTAAAATTATGGACCATACAAAGATGCGCCGGTATGGTTTAACATACCTGAAGATCCGCCTTAACAGATTTACATCAACAGCTTGTCCGCTAAACTTAGCCATACCTGTTTAATGCTTAAATACGCTATTTGATCCGAAATTATTCATGATGCAGGTAAGGATAAACTACTTCTGTTAAATATAAACCACATGCAGGGACAGATTCTCCGGCGTTAGACCTGTTCTTACTTTCTATGATCCCCCTTATTTCTTCAGGTTCCATTTCCTTATGTCCAATCCGGATCAGGGTACCCACAATTGCCCTCACCATATTCCTGAGAAAGCGGTCTGCTGTGATATGAAATATCAAGCCATCACTGTCTTCTACCCATTCAGCTCTTGAAATTAAACAGTTATTGGTGAAAGTTTGTGTATTTGACTTACTAAAACAGCTAAAATCCCGATATTCTTTAAGTATATCTGCGGCTTTATTCATCAGATCAATATCCGGTTGATCCCGCATTAACCATGAAAGCTTATGCCTGAAAGGATCTTTCTCAAAATGGACGTGATATTCATAGGAACGACTGCTAGCATCAAAGCGTGCATGAGCATCAGGAGTTACTTTAATAATACGTTTAACGGTAATATCGAAAGGCAGCATTGCATTCATGCTGTGTCTGAACTTTGATCCGGTGACATCAGTTGTTTCCGGGATGTCAAAATGTGCAAACAATTGACGGGCATGAACTCCGGTATCTGTCCGTCCGCAACCAAGCGTTTCAATATTTTGCCTGCATAGAGTAGAGAGCACCCTGTTAATCACCTCCTGAACGGATAGCGCATTTTTCTGGATCTGCCAGCCATGATAAGCTGTTCCATTATATGCCAGTTCCATGAAATATCTTTCTCTATTGCTCAAGATGCAAAGGTAAGGCGCAAAAAGCAAAGAGCAGACAGGATAAAGATGAATTCTTTAAAATACTCATCTGATGAACCGCGTCATCGGATGAGTAAAAACAATTATATTTGCTTCAAATTCTAACACTATGCTTCAAAGAGTACAAACTATCTGGTTATTTTTTGCTACCGCTACAATTTTCAGTTTATTTCTATTCCCATACCTGCAGGTTTTAAATGCGGATGGTTCTGCTAAAGCTCTAAAAGTAACTGGTGTTTATCAAACTGTAGGCGGACAGGTAGTACAAACTGAAGCCTTTTTAGGTTTAACAATTGCTACTGTTATACTCGGACTGATCCCATTTATAATCATCTTTTATTATAATGACAGGAAAAGACAGATTAAGATCTGCTATTTCGCTATAGCTGCCATACTTGGATTTAGCTTCTGGCTTGTTCAAAATGCCAAACAGGTTCTGGGAAATATTACTTTGCAGCCTGAAAATTATGGCATTGGGGTTCTTTTACCTTCACTAGCCATCCTTTTTATTATTCTGGCCCTGAGAGGGATAAAGAATGATGAGAAACTGATCAAATCAGCAGACCGTTTAAGGTAGAGACGCATAATTATGCCTGTGGTAGAGACGCATAATTATGCGTCTCTACTGTGCAAGCCACCCACCGTCTATGGGTATAGACGTACCTGTAATCATTGAAGCATGATCTGAGGCTAAAAACAAAGCTAATGCGCCGATCGATTCACTGGTTACAAATTCTTTGATTGAATGCTTTCTAATTATATTATTTTGTATTACTTCATTTTCAGAAATATTATGATTTTTTGCCAGATCAGTAATTTGTTTTTCAACCAAAGGGGTTTTAACAAAACCCGGGCAAATGGCATTTGCCGTTATTCCAAATTCAGCTCCCTCTAATGCCAGCACTTTTGTTAAGCCTATCAAGCCATGTTTTGACGCCACGTAAGCTGATTTATATTCAGAAGCAACCAATCCATGAGCAGAAGAAATATTAATAATTCTCCCCCATTTTTTCAGCTTCATTCCTGACCAGACCGCTTTAGCTGTACAAAATGCAGCAGTCAAATTGATACTGATAATATTATTCCATTGCTCCAGGGGAAATTCTTCAACAGATGATACGTATTGAATTCCTGCATTATTCACCAATACATCTATACTTCCAAGGTCAGATACAGCGTTCCTGATCATTAATATAATTTCAGAAGGGTCAAGGAGGTTAGAAGATGAATAATGCGTATCTACATTATACTCCTTTCCAATAGTAGCGGCAATTATAGGGCCTTCACTTTCCAGGCCATGAAAAATGATATTGTATCCCGCTTTAGCAAATTCTGTAGCAATACCCAAACCAATGCCACTGGTACTTCCTGTTATTAAAGCAACTCTAGCTTTCATTGTTTTTTTTATGCCCGGTAACGGATTGAGACGCATAATCATGCGTTATGCCCTGTAACGGATTGAGATGCATAATCATGCGTCTCTACGATACATTCATCAACGAGATACAAAATAGATTCATAATTTTTTCCTACTGCTTCAGACATAGCGATCTCACAGGTTTTGGCTGAAGAATAA
>CAYHRC010000119.1:0-7924 GCA_964358565.1 uncultured Sphingobacterium sp.
TTTGGTGCTGAATTAATAAGGAAACCCAGTGCCCATACTGTCCGGCCAAAAGAATCTTCTGATCCGACTTCATCGAGGTACCCTCTCCCGAAGCTTAGAAAATTGCGAAAATTACCATCATCTTTCTGCATATACTGGATGTAGCTCAGATAGATTGGTAAGAGATCGAGCGCCTCTTTACTTTTATTTTGCTGGAATGCCATTAAAGTCATAATAAGCGCCCGTGCATTATCATCCAGACAATAGCCTTCTTTCAGATTCGCAATCCCATATTTAGCATGCTGAACTATTCCTGTTCCATCGGTAAGTCTTAAAACGTGTTCCAGGCTGAATTCAGGAATCACTTGAGAATCCAGGATGTGTTGCATTCCACTGCCATTTTTCGGTTTATAAACAGCTTCAGATAAGAGGTTAAGATATTCTCCTCCGATAGCCGGCCATCTCAATTGTAATCCATAGTTATAAGCATTCTGCTTTAACTCCTGTAATTTATCCGGATTGTTAAAAAGATCAATAACTGATTCTGCCAGTGCATTGGAATCCTTGAAATCGAAAATCCGTCCACGGTTATTTTCAAGCAGTTCCTGTGCATGCCAGTACGGGGTTGATAATACGGCAGAACCTGAGCCTACCGCATAGGATAATGTACCGCTTGTGATCTGCGCCTCGTTTAAATACGGGGTTATATAGATTGATGATGCAGTTAAATAGTTGAACAGTTCTGTTTCAGATACGAATTGATTGATAAAAATCAGGTGTTTGTCAACTTTAAGCTCAGTTGCCAGTTGTGTTAAACTATCACGGTATTCTTCTCCTGAATTTCTTCTGACCCCGGGATGTGTATTTCCCAGCACCACATATACTACGTCCGGATGCTGTTCAACTATAGCCGGTAAGGCCTTAATGACAGTTTCCAGTCCTTTATTACGACTAATCAGGCCGAACGTAAATAGTACTTTGTTATCTCTGAATGATGGGATGGATTTTACCGGATTGATGTGAAGAACCTCCAGATCCGGTACTCCGTGTTCAATCTGCTGAACTTTATCTCCCGGAATATTATAATTATCCTTTAAAAATTCAACAGCACGTTTGCTCATAACCACAATTTTTGCAGATTGAGCTGCGATTTCCCTGATGATTATTTGCTGCATAAAGGATGGCTCTTTCAAAACGGTATGAAGAATCGTTATGACAGGCTTTTTAAGAGCATGTATTAATGGAAGTAAATAAACGCCGCTTTCTCCCCCGAAAATACCAAACTCATGCTCCAGGATACACACATCTGCATCACTGTTATTTATAAATTCAGCTGCTCTTATATAATCCTCCTGATATTCCTGTCTGATGCGGAATTTAACTTCATTGGGATATTCATATTCATTGAGGTCATCCGAATCATTCATAGCAACCACGAATCCACTAATCGAGCCATTTTTTGAATTAGAACTGATCGCACGGATCAGGTTATAATTAAAGGTTGCTATACCGCATTCCCGCGGAGTATAAGTTGAAATATAGGCAATTTTCATTTTTGATAATTTTTAAAGTATGGCGCCAAAACACACAGCGCTTTGCAATTTTTATTCCATTTTTTGAGTACAGTAGAATTTTTAGAGATCGCTCAGGCTATTATATTCCCTTTTTAACCGGAAATCTGCTATGAAGAAGATTTTAACGTCTCTATTCTTCTTTTGCTCAGTTATTCAGCTTATTGAACCTAGATCATTGATTTACTGGCAGATATATTTTTCAGCCTAATTCGAGTAACACCAAAGATTGCGCGTTTAGAAACTGTAGTATATTTTTAACAATCTTTTAGTTATTTTGTTCACGCAAATCGGATTTTGGTATCCGTCAATATTTTGTGAAAACAGCTTAAGCAATAAGAGAATTATGAAAAGAATTTACCTGCCAATTTACTTACTGATCATTGTGCTTCTTTCAGCTATGCAAATTCAAAAGCCACTGAAGGTTGTTTTTTTTGGCGATTCAATTACCCAGGCTGGCGTAAAACCAGGAGGTTATATCACTCTCATGCAGGAAACTGTGAGGTCAAAAGATCTTAAATATGAACTTATTGGTGCTGGAGTTAGCGGCAACAAAATTTATGATCTGTTCCTTCGTTTTGAAGATGATGTATTAAGTAAAAAACCTGATGTGGTGATAATTTATATTGGCGTTAATGACGTTTGGCATAAGCAAAGCAGTCAAACAGGAACTGATCCTGATAAATTCATTGCATTTTATACAGCAATGATAAAAAAAATGCAGACTGCAGGTATAAGGGTTATTATGTGTACTCCTGCGGTCATCGGCGAGAGAACCGATTATAGTAATGCCCAGGATGGTGATCTGAACCGGTATAGTCAGATGATCCGCGATCTTGCTGTGAAATATAAAGTGACCCTGGTTGATCTTCGTAAAGAATTTTTGGAATATAATCTTAAAAACAATCCTCAGAATAAAGAATCGGGAATCCTTACGACAGACCGGGTTCATCTAAATGCTGCCGGCAATCAGCTGCTTGCTGACCTGATGTTTAAAGCACTGGAGGCAAAATAATTCTGAGGATGTACAAATCCGCAGAATTATGTATTTTTTGATTATCTGCGCTTGTTACCAAAACGCCTATTAATATTACCACTCATTGATGATCCTCCGGCTGATGCAGCTGGCTTTTTAGCCGCTCCGCCTTTCTTTTTCGTTGATTGGCTCATAATATGAGATGCGGCACGCATATGATAAGGCTGAGCTTCATTGACAGGGATGGTACGGGAAATCAATTTTTGTATGTCTTTGAGAAATTCCATTTCTTCCTCATCACAAAATGACAATGCAATACCGCTTGAGCCTGCACGCCCTGTACGCCCGATACGGTGAACATAAGTTTCCGGAATATTCGGCAATTCATAATTGATAACATGAGAAAGCTCATCAATATCAATTCCACGTGCAGCAATATCTGTAGCTATTAAAGCTTTGATTTGTCCGCTTTTAAAGTTTGATAATGCTTTTTGTCTGGCATTCTGGGATTTATTTCCATGGATCGCCTCAGTTTTTATACCCGCATGGATCAGATCCTTTGTGATCTTATCAGCTCCGTGTTTGGTACGCGTAAAAATGAGCGCCGACTTAATAGCTTTATCGTTGAGCAGGTGGATAAGCAATTTTTTCTTATCTCCCTTTTCAACAAAAAAGATGGACTGATCAATAGTATCTGCAGTTGAAGAAGGGGGTGTAACCTCAACCTTTTCAGGATTAACTAAAATAGTATTGGCCAGCTTTTGAATTTCCTGAGGCATTGTTGCTGAGAAAAACAGGGTCTGGCGTTTCTGAGGGATCTTGGTAATGATTTTCTTGACATCATGAATAAAGCCCATATCCAGCATGCGGTCGGCTTCATCAAGTACGAATATCTTCAGATGATGTAAATGAACGAACTTTTGGTTAATAAGGTCAAGGAGCCTTCCCGGCGTAGCGATCAGAATATCAATTCCTGCTTTTAGTGCCGAAACCTGTGATCCCTGCGAAACCCCGCCGAAAATCACTGAATGTTTGAGTCCGGTATGCCTTCCATATGCAGAAAAACTTTCGCCTATCTGAATGGCAAGCTCACGTGTAGGAGTTAAAATAAGGCATTTGATTGCCTTAGGACCTTTATCATATATTTTTCCACCATCCAGGATCTGCAGGATGGGAATTGCGAATGCGGCTGTTTTGCCTGTTCCAGTTTGTGCGCAACCCAGCAGATCTTTACGTTCTAAAATGATTGGGATGGATTGTTCCTGAATAGGGGTGGGGGTAGTATAACCTTCTGTTTTTAAAGCCTTTAAAATAGGCTCAATTAAATTTAAATTTTCGAATGACATGTATTGGTTTTACATTGCTGTTAAAAATGCCAGCAATTTTAATTTGGTGCAAAGGTACGGCTTTAAAATGATAATGTTCTGATTAAGAATTGCATGGAAGAGTTTCTAAGAGCTATAGTATTCAATTGCTTCAATAATAACTGCACAGCCCTTTCTGATCTCCTCCTCAGTGATTATTAATGGTGGAGCGATACGCAGAGCAGTATCGCAATGCAAAAACCAATCGATTATTACCCCGTTCTCAACGCAGCGCCTGCTTACATTTTCTACCTGATTAAAGTTATCTAATTGTATGCAAAGCATCAGGCCTTTGCCTCTTATCTCTTTTATTCCCGGATGATCAAGGTATGTCCTGAAAAGATTTTCTTTAGCAGGCACATCACGGATGAGTTCTTCCTTCAGGATCACTTTCAGGTTAGCCAAGCCAGCGGCACAGCTTACAGGATGTCCTCCGAATGTGGTTATATGTCCAAGGATAGGGTTTTCTTTGAGAACAGACATGATCTCATTACTGGAAATAAAGGCCCCAATTGGCATTCCGCCACCCATGCCCTTTGCAAGCAATAAGATATCGGGAATGATATTGAAATGCTCAAATCCGAACATTTTGCCTGTACGGCCAAAACCGGTCTGAATCTCATCCAGAATTAGTAAGGTTCTGGTCTCATCACAGCGTTTGCGTAAATTCTGCATGAATTGCTCATCTGGTACCCGTACTCCCGCTTCACCCTGGATCGTTTCAAGGATGACAGCAGCAGTATCAGTGCATATGTGCTCAAGGGCATCGATATTGTTAAATTCAATAAAACGAATTCCAGGCAGGAGGGGACGATAAGCTTGTTTATAATATTCATTTCCCATGACGCTGAGTGCACCCTGCGTACTTCCGTGATAAGAATTCTTACATGCTATGATCTGACTTCTTCCTGTGAAGCGCTTGGCTAATTTCATTGCTCCCTCAGTTGCCTCAGCCCCTGAATTAACAAAGTAAACTGAACTTAAAGAAGGTGGCAGGACGGAAGATAATTTTTCGGCGAACTTAACCTGCGGTGACTGGATAAATTCTCCGTAAACGGTGAGATGAAGGTATTTGTCTACCTGATCCTTGATCGCTTTTACCACCTGCGGGTGGCGGTGCCCCGCATTACTCACAGCGAAACCAGAAACCAAATCCATATAACTTTTGCCCTGCGGATGGTACATATACATGCCTTCAGCATAGTCTACTTGTAGAAGACGAGGTGATGATGATGTCTGGGCAGTATTAAGCAGGAAAAGCTGGCGGGGACTTAGCATGTGTAAAAATACATAAATCAGTCGTGGCTAAAAAACTGATGATCGAATGTTTATGTGAAATACTTCTCAGGCCAAATTCATCTTTACAGATTACAGAATTGAAGTCGTCCCTAATCAATCACCCTTTCGCCGGTGATTTAACTGCTTGATCAGATGCTCCCTGAATTCCCGTTCTGCCTGATAGAGAAGCAGGATCTTTTCGGCCGGAATTGCTTTTGCATATATCTTCTTGTACTTTTTCTTTAGCTCGAGCATGCGTGTCTCATAAGCCAGGTCAGCATTGATCTTATCGTTGGGATCAATATTCGGTTTAAGCCTCGCCTCCCTTCTTTTTCTCATAAGATCCATCATTTCCTTTTGATAGCTATTATATACCGGCCAGAATTTTTGCGCTTCTTCGGTGGTCAGGTCGAGTTTACTCGTAATGTAGGCTACTTTTATAGTTTCAATCTGCTGGTAACGTTCGCTGTGATCCTGTGCCAATGATGGCAGACTAAGTGCTAAACACATTATAAACCCCCATAATCCTCTCTTTACCAATCCATTCATAATGTAGTATTGTTAATATATTTTTCTATTTCTTCGGATGATACATCAGTGGTGATTTGTTGTAAACCATCAGGATTTAAATTTTCGATGATAAATTGATTATCACTAACTGTGCTATGAAACTGCAGGTAATTGATGATTTCCTGGTCCGGAACACCTGAAAGTTGTTTATTAAAGCTATAATAAGATGAATTAAAATAAATTACTGATCCGATAAGCATAGTGATACAGGCCGCTGCACCGTAACTGATCCATGAAGAAAATAAACTTCGGACAGGTTTATTTTCTGATTTGTTCTGATCTAATCTGGAA
Source organism: uncultured Sphingobacterium sp. (assembly GCA_964358565.1). Taxonomy (GTDB): domain Bacteria; phylum Bacteroidota; class Bacteroidia; order Sphingobacteriales; family Sphingobacteriaceae; genus Daejeonella. The sequence goes on from CAYHRC010000119.1 coordinate 6,030, forward strand.
TTAATGCGTTCAGAAAGTTCGAAAAAATAATTCTCCGGAACTGTAAATCCATCCGAAGAAACCAGTGTATTTATATTTTCAAGGGCAATGCGGTTTTGGATCCTGACAGGTAGCTCTTCAAAATAATTCAGAGGGACACTAAATTCTTCCTGTTTATCAGAGCTCAATGATTCAGCGAGTGCCAGTGCTCTTAAATGATCAGATAAGGATTCGAAATATCCTGAAGGTACAGTAAAAGGAATATCTCTCCCAATGGAAGCAAGAGTGGGAGCTTCTTTCAACCAATCCATATCTTTATCATTCAATTCCATATTCTTTTGATACTCTGAACTTAAAAAGGTTTAATCGGTATTTAACAAATAGTATTCAATTTTCTTCACTGCGATGTGAAATGAGGCCTTCAGGGCGCCAACACTGGTGCCGAGGATCTCAGATATCTCTTCGTATTTCAGATCATCAAAATATTTCATATTAAACACGAGCCTTTGTTTTTCAGGTAGGGTTAATAAAGCCTGCTGAAGTTTCATCTGGGCTTTATCACCGTCGAAATAGGTACTGTCTGCGAGCGTTTCTGCAAGTTCATAGCCTGCGGACTCATCTAAAGAGACGCTGTTTCTTAGTTTTTTACGATTCAGGAACGTAATACTTTCATTGGTGGCGATTCGATACAGCCAGGTGAAAAGCTGTGAATCACTTCGGAAATTAGCCAGGCTTTTCCATACTTTAACAAATACTTCCTGCACCAGATCATCCGTATCATCATGATCAATAACAAGCCTGCGAATATGCCAGTACACCTTCTGCTGGTACTTGTTTAAAAGCAGAGTAAATGCTTCATGACGAGTACTTTCCCGGGCAAATTTTTCTAAGATTTCGGAATCTTCTACCTGCATATATCGAATTAATCGCGTGGTTCATTGCCTGGTAGCAAGTTTAATTTATTTACGCTTCAGTACTTTATGAACCGCATTAATTATATCCTCTGTATCCAGTCCATATTTTTTCATTAGCTGATCGGGGGTACCGCTTTCACCAAAACTGTCATTGACAGCAACATATTCCTGTGGTACCGGATTATTCCTTGTCAGTACCTGGGCAATGCTGTCACCTAATCCGCCATAACGATTATGCTCTTCAGCAGTAACCACACATCCGGTTTTTGCAACTGATTTTAAGACTGCTGCTTCGTCTAATGGTTTAATCGTGTGAATGTTAATGATCTCAGCATTAATGCCTGATGCGGCAAGAATCTCACCTGCTTCAATAGCTTTCCATACCATATGACCGGTAGCGAATATGCTTACATCGGTACCTTCATTAACCATCCAGGCTTTGCCAATTTCAAATTTTTGATCGGGATCTGTAAAAACAGGAACAGCTGGCCGGCCAAACCTTAAATAAACAGGCCCTTTGTATTCTGCAATAGCAATAGTTGCAGCTTTAGTTTGATTATAATCACAAGGATTGATTACGGTCATACCGGGAAGCATCTTCATCATACCAATATCTTCCAGTATCTGATGTGTAGCACCATCTTCGCCAAGTGTAAGGCCTGCATGGGAAGCACAAATTTTCACATTTTTATCTGAGTAAGCTATTGACTGACGTATCTGATCATATACACGGCCTGTAGAGAAGTTTGCAAAGGTTCCGGTAAAGGGGATCTTACCACCAATGGTTAAACCAGCAGCAATTCCAATCATATTTGCTTCGGCAATTCCGATCTGGAAGAAACGCTCCGGAAACTCTTTAATAAAAGCATCCATTTTTAAAGAACCCACGAGATCAGCACACAAAGCAACTACCTGGTCATTCTTTTTGCCGGCTTCTAACAGACCGGCTCCAAAACCAGAGCGTGTATCTTTTTTCTCAGTGTATGTGTATTTTTTCATCAG